>DATDEH010000038.1 GCA_036523395.1 Candidatus Limnocylindria bacterium
CACGACCAGCGTCACCGGCTTGCCCTCGGACCACGGCTGGCCATCGGGTGTCTGGACCGAGACGCCGTCGACGCACGTGGGACATTTCGCCGCGGCGGGCGCCGCGAAGGATGCGAGGGTCAGGAGTGAAATGACGAGCGCGAGCAGGATCCGGCGCATGACTCACCTCCGGTCGCTGGGCCTATCCGCCGTACAACGGCTCCCCTCGGCCGGTTCCCGGATCAGCGGGTGTGCGTCACCCGCAGCTCGTGCGCTCCGTCGGGCCGCGTGTATTCGTAGAACACGTCGCCGCCCGCGGTGATATCGACGTAACGAACGCCACCGGACCCACGAGCGGTGCCGATCGATGGGCCATCGACGCTGACGCGCTCCCAGCTCCGAAGGTCGCGGCTGCGCGCGAGGCCGCAGCGCTCTTCGTAGTTCTCGGCAAGCGACGCGCTGCCGTCGTAGAGCCCGAGCCAACCGTCTCCATCGGGTAGCGCGGTCGTGAGGCGCGCAGTGAACGCGTCCCAGCCCGAAGCGCTCGGCCAGAGTGTCGGACCTTCCCACGTCCACAGCTTGCCGTCGACGCTCGTCGCGACGCCACTGACCGAGAGCGTCCGCCCCGTGGACAACGCATCGCCGGTGGCGTGAAGGGAGGCGGCTTGCGACTCCGGCAGCGTGCCGCAGGAAACGAACATGAGCCACCGACCTCGATCGCGCCGAAGCCAGGGATCCTTCACTGCCGCGAGGCCGAGAGTCTGCGGCTCGAGAACGACGACAAGGTCGGCCGGCTCGAAGGCGTCGACGGCGCGCGCCTCCATGAGCCCGATGCACCATCGCCGGTCCGCTCGCCGCACGAAGCTCGCGTACAGCCGCCAAACGTCACCGACACGCAGGATCGAGCAGCGCTCTATCGATTCCGCGTCGAAGCGCTCCTTGCCGGCAGACCACACGGTCTCGTAGCGGATGCCGTCGGGGCTAGCCGCGACGCGGAGCTCGTATCCGCGTCCAGGCTGCGGACGGCGCATCCGATACACGAGGTAGGTGTCACGGCCGTCGTTGTACCCGCCCGGCGCGCCGGCCCAGCAGCCCGGCCCGGCGCACGGTGGCGCCGCGATCGGCCGTCCGTTCTCGGGGTCGAAGACTGTCACGGCTGCGGCGGTGTCGCGCCGAGGTGCCTCGGCACGAAGGTGATCTCCGTCGCGACCCGCTCGATGCGCTCGTCCACGACGAGCGCGCCGAGGCCAGCGGGCATCTCCTAGCGACCGTCGCGATGGACGCTGAACACGTCGCGGACGCCCTCGAGCTTCGCGAGTACGCGTGAGAGCTGTTCGACGCTCGTGACCTGAAGCGTCGCGTTGACCGTGGCGCTCTTGTCAGGATTTGCAAGCGCCGACAGTGCGACCAGCGCGACCTGGTTCTCGCTGATGACCGCGGCGACGTCGCGCAGGAAGCCGTCACGGTCCCACCCCTCGATGCGGATCGCGACCGGGTACGTTCGCGCGGCAGACTTCTCCCAGTCCACCTCGACGTGCCGCTCCTTCTCGGAGCTCGACTTCACGTTCGCGCAGTCAGCGCGGTGCACCGTCACGCCACGGCCGCGCGTGATGTACCCGACGATCTGGTCTCCGGGCACGGGGTTGCAGCACACCGCGAACCGCACGAGCAGATCCTCGACGCCCTTCACGGTGACGCCCCCGCGGGATGTGGTCGGTGGGAGCGGCGGTGCCGACCCCGGCAGCTGCACCTGGGCGTCGTCGACGATGCCGAGCCGCATGACGACCTGCGCCGCGGTGATCTCGCCGTATCCGAGCGACGCGAACATGGTGTCGAGGTCGTGCATGTTCATCGCCTCGGTCACCCTGCGGAGGTCCTCGTCCGAGAGATCGCCGAGCGACCGCTGCGCGAGGCGCTTGAGCTCGCGATCCAGCAGTTCCTTTCCGTGTGTGACGTTCTCGTCGCGCTGCTCTCGCTTGAACCACTGACGGATCTTCTCGCGCGCGCCCGGCGTCCGGACCATGCCGATCCAGTCACGAGATGGACCGCGCGCGGCCTTGCTGGTGACGATCTCGACGATGTCGCCCGACTGGAGGTGGTGATCGAGGGGCACGATGCGCCCGTTCACTTTCGCGCCGATCGTGCGGTGCCCGACATCGGTGTGGATGCGGTACGCGAAGTCGATCGGCGTCGCGCCGGCCGTCAGGGCCTTCACCTCGCCCTTCGGCGTGAAGACGAACACCTCGTCCTGGAACACGTCGACCTTGAGTGACTCGACGAACTCCTGCGCGTCGGTCACGTCGTGCTGCCACTCGAGCAGCTGCCGGACCCACGCGAGCTTCGACTCGTAGTCGCGATCGCGGTCCGCTTTCCCGCCTTCCTTGTATCGCCAGTGCGCCGCGATGCCGTACTCCGAGAGCGCATGCATCTCCTGCGTGCGGACCTGGATCTCGAGCGGCTGGCCGCCAGGACCCATGACCGCGGTGTGCAGCGACTGATAGAGGTTCGCCTTGGGGACCGCGATGTAGTCGTCGAACTGGCCGGGGATCGGCGGCCACAGCGTGTGCACCACGCCGAGCGCCGCGTAGCACGCTGGAACGTCGGCGACGATGACGCGGACCGCGAGCAGGTCGTAGACCTCGTTGATCCCGACGTTCTTGCGGCGCATCTTCTGCGCGATCGACCAGAGGTGCTTCGCGCGGCCGGACAGCTCGGCGCGGATCCCGGCCCGCTCAAGCTCGGTCGCGAGCGTCTTCATCGCCTGATCGATCGAGCGCTCACGGACCTGGCGGCGCTCGGCGAGCTGCTCGGCGACCTCTTTGTACTGCTCGGGCTCGAGGTACTTGAAGGAGAGGTCCTCGAGCTCCCACTTGATCTGCCAGATCCCGAGCCGATGGGCGAGCGGCGCGTAGATCTCGAGCGTCTGACGCGCGATGCGCTTCTGCTTCTCCACCGGCAGCGGCCCGAGCGTGCGCATGTTGTGGAGGCGGTCGCAGAGCTTGATGATCACGACGCGGAGGTCGTCCGCCATCGCGAGGAACATCTTCCGGATGTTCTCGGCCTGATGCGCGTCGCGCGACTGCCCCTGGAGCCGGCCGAGCTTCGTGACCCCTTCGACGAGGCGACCGATCTCGTCACCGAACTCGAGACGGATGTCATCGACCGTGCGCGCGGTGTCCTCAGGGACGTCGTGGAGGACGGTCGCCGCGATCGTCGCGGCCTCCATGCCGAGCTCGGCGATGAGCATCCCGACTGCCGCGGGGTGCGTGATGTAGGGCTCACCCGACACGCGCTTCTGTCCGGCGTGCGCTTCGGCGGCGTAGGCGTACGCCCGGCGCACGAGCTCCGCGTCACCGTCGGGGTAGTGACGCAGCATCTCCTTGACGATCGCCTCGAGATCGACGTGGCCGTGGCGCTGCGGTCGGAGGCGGTCGGTGATCCCGACGATCCGCGAGGTGATCGTGTTCGCGCGCTCGGCCATCAGGCGACCGCCATTTCGAGACGCATGCGATCGGCGGTGCCGATCGGACCGAAGTCCTGGAGCTCGAGCTCGACGAAGCCACGCAGGCCCGCGCCGACGGTGACCACGGCGTCGACGGATCCCGCGTCGGTCATCGCCTCCACATGCTCGCCGCGACGGAAGGCCATCGCGTCGAACGTGAAGCGGCCGACGGTGATCTTGCAACGCAGGTGATCGGAGTCGGCGCCGACCTGCCGGATCCCGAAGACCTTGACGCCGCGGAGCAAGAGATGCGGCCTCGGATTCCCCGCCCCGCACGGCTCGAGCGACGCGAGCTCGAGCGCGAGCCGCGAGGTCAGCGCCTCCGGCTCGATCTCCGCGTCGACGCGCAGCGACGGCACCGGCCGGACGCCGCCGAGCCGGCGGCGCACGACTTCATCGAGCCGATCGGTGAACGCGGGTATCTTCTCGCGCGCGATCGAGAAACCGGCGGCCATCGCGTGGCCACCGTGCTTGATGAGCAGGTCGTCACATTCATGGAGCGCTTCGGCGATGTGCACCGCCGAGATGGACCGACAGGACCCCTTGCCCTCCTCCCCGTCCAGTGCGATGACCACCGCCGGGCGGCCGTAGTCCTCGACCAGGCGCGACGCGCCCAGCCCGACGATGCCCGCGGGCCACGCCGGGTCGGAGACGACGGTCGCCCATGCCTCGGGTCGCTCCTGGGCGCGTTCGCGCGCGCCCTTCACGACCTGGCGCGTCAGCTCCTGGCGCTCGAGGTTCTTCGATTCGAGGTGCTCCGCGAGGACCTTGGCCTCATCGGCCTCCTCCGTCAGCAGCAGCCGGAGCGCCTCCTCGGCGTCGGTGATCCGCCCGGCGGCGTTGAGCCGCGGCCCCAGGACGTAACCGATGTTGGCCGACGTCACGCTTCCGAGCTTCAGGCCGGCGCGGTCCACCAGCGCGCGCACGCCGGTGATCGGAGCGCGGTTGAGCGCCTCGAGGCCGGAGCGGACCAGCGCGCGATTCGCTCCGCGCAGCGGGACCACGTCGGCGACCGTCGCGAGCGCGACGAGCTGCATGAGCTCGTCCCGTCGGAGCGCGAAGCCAAGCTCGCCGAGCAGCTTGCGCGCGAGGACCAGCGCGACGCCCGCGCCCGCGAGCTCCTTGTCGAGCGACGGGTCGCCGACGCGGCGCGGGTTCACGACCGCATAGGCATCGGGCAGCTCGGCCGGCGGGTGGTGGTGGTCGGTGATGATCAGGTCGACGCCGAGCTCGCGCGCGAGCGCGGCTTCCCGCACGGCGGTGACGCCGCAGTCGACCGACACGATGACGCGCGCGCCGTCGGCGGCAAGTTTCCGGAGCGCTTCCTCGTTGAGCCCGTACCCCTCTTCGTACCGGTTCGGGATGTACGCCGCGACCGCTACGCCGATCTGCCGGAACGCACGCACGAGGATCGCAGAGCCGGCGATGCCGTCCACGTCGTAGTCCCCGTAGACGACGATGCGCTCGCGAGCCGCGAGCGCACGACGGAGACGCTCGACCGCGCGATCCAGGTCGAGCATCGGCGGCCCGTTCTCGACCGCTCGCGCCGCGAGGAAATCGGCCATGTCGCCGACCTCGATGCCGCGCGCCGCGAGGATGCGAGCGACCAGCGGCGGGATCCCGTCGGGGGCAGTCAGGTCCACGGTGTTCGGCAGGACCCAGCGTCGCAGCGCTGTGAGGCTCATCTAAGGAACAAGTTTCTCAGACCCTGTTCCGCCGGTACAGGAGGACCGAAGGCGCCGCGAAGCTACTGGCTTGGCTGGCGGCCGCATCAGTACGGCGGCCATAGCCGTAAGCGTCACCACAAGCAGCACGGGGAACGCGGCCTTTGCGGCACGCCGCGGGAGCACAAGCTCGAATAAGGGCGTCGGGTCGCCGAGTCTGCGCTGGAGTGGCCCGAGCGGGCAGTTGCCGCGGCCGATGACGATGCCGATCCCCTGCGCGCACAACGTTCCCACTGCGGCGATGAGCCAGCGATCGCGCCGGCGCTGTAACGCACACATCCAGACATACACGAGTCCGCTGAGCTCAGCTACCGCGATGACCGCGTGTGCTAGCCGGAACGCGCGGGCATTCCAATTGAGTTCTTCCCATCGCATTTGCGTCGATTCTGTGCTGTGCTCCCTACGATGGGCCGATGCGGGCCCTCATCGCGGTTCTCATCGCAGCCGGCGCCGTCTCCTGCGCTCCGGCCGCGCCCATCGCCGCGCCATCCACGTCAGCGTCCGCCGCAGGCTCTACGGCCGCGGCGACCCAGACCGCCGCCGGTCTGTCGCGCGCGATCGAGGCGAAGGTCGGCACGCTGCGTCGCTGGTACACGCTGCCCGACCCTCTTCAGCAAGACTCGGCCATGATCACCGCCGATTTCGCCGTCGACCCGCGACCCGGGTCGCCGCGGGTGCGCGTGGAGGGTCGCAACACGCCGATGGTCGTCACCGCCGGCGGGCCGCGCGGCTTCGGCGCCGTCGGCGCCGTCCCGCTGGACGGGTTCTCGCCAGGCGAGCACCGCGCCGAGGTCTTCGTGCGGCTCGCGGATGGCACCGATGCGATGGTGGGAGCAACGACCTTCCTCGTGTCGCACCCCGAGTACGTCGTCTGGACGCTCGACTTCGAGGGCGATGCCGCGGGTGACGCCGAGATGGCGAACACCGCGGCGATCGCGGATGCCATCGGCGTGCCGATGACGCTCATGTGGAATCCGCGGGTGTGGACCACAACACAGGTCAGCGCCTCGCGCGCCGACGCGATGCTCGCCTGGACAAAGCTCCGGGCGTCGAAGGGCGACGAGATCGCGCTCCACTTGCATATGTGGACCGACTTCGTTCGAGCCGCCGGCCTCGTGCCGCGCACCGCGCCGAACTGGGCAGGCCGCAGCGATGGCTACGACGTGCCGATTACCGCATTCGACGAAGCCGAGACGCGAACGCTCGTCGAGTACTCGCTCCGACTCTTCGCGGACCACGGCCTGCCGAAGCCGACGTCATTCCGCGGCGGCGGTCTGTTCGCGAACGCGGCGAACCTTCGCGCGGTCGCAGCGCTCGGGTTCACTGCGGACTGCAGCGCCACACCGGCTGGGCCGTTCGGTCAACTGCAGCTCCCGTGGACGCTGGCGTCCGACGCGCAGCCCTATTACCCAGCCCGCGATGACGCCAACAGTGCCGGAGATCTGAGTCTGCTCGAGGCGCCGACGATCGCGGGCAACACGTACGGTCACAGCGTGTCGTCGATCGCGGCGGTCGCGGCGGCCGACCTGCGAAAGATCGCCGCGCCGGGCCAGCCGGCGGCGCAGCGACGGGCACTCACTATCGTGAGCCATCCCGGAACGATCGACGCGACGGAGCGCGCCGCGATCGAGACGCTGTTCCGCGCCCTCGACCCCTACCGCTACGACCGCGACGCCGGACCGCTCCGCTTCGTCACCCTCGCGCAGCTCGCGAAGGCGTACGCCCGCTAGCCCCCCGGTATCGGCGTCGGCGCCGGCTGGCCGGGCAGATCCGACGCAGCCACAGGAACGACAGCGACCTCGGGCGGCTGCTCTTCCTTCTTCATGAGGTCGGACATCTTCGGCAGGTTCACCGGACGCCGGACGAACTCTTTCGCCATCTCGGGGTTCGACAGGTCGGCAGCCGCGAAGATCTCGTCCAGCTCGGGACCGATGAGCTCGCCACGCTGGAGCAGCTGGCCGGCGATCGCGTGTACGGCGTACTCCTTCTCGCGAATGAGCCGCTTGGTCTCCTCGAAGAGACCCTCGAGCAGCTTGTCGGCGAGCGAGAGCACCTGGGGCGGCGCGCCCGCGGCGCTCGGCGGGAATGCGAGGAGCGTCGATCCCATGCCCCACGTGCCCACGTATGCGATCGCGCGGTTGGTCGCATTCCGCAGGTCCGACGAGGCGTTCGCCGTCTTCGTGTGCAGGATGATCTCTTCGACGGCCCGGGATCCGAGCGACACCATGATGTCGTTCTCGACCTCTTCGGCGTGGAGCTGGTGGCGCTCGAGCTTCGGCGTGGGCATGACGACGCCGTACGCGTCACCCATGCGGATGATCGAGGCCTTCTGGATGCGGTCGTCCTTGTTGAGGTAGTGCGAGGCGATCGCGTGGCCGGCTTCGTGGTAGGCGATGGTGCGCCGGTCGTGCGCCGACATGCTGAGGATCGGCTGCTTGATGCCGAGCAGTCGCGCGTCGCGGGCGGTGAGCCAGTCCTTGTAGGTGAGGAATTCGCGTCCCGCGTCGTGCGCGACGATGAGCGCCTCGTTGATGACGGTCTTCAGCTCGATCGGTGTCCAGCCGATGGAGTCCGCGACCATGAGCTCGACCGGGATCTCGGGGTCGTGCGCCTTGAGGCGCAGGTAGTGCTGGAGGATGTCCTTGCGGCCTTCGCCGTCGGGCTCGTAGACCATGAGCTTGCGGTCGAGACGGCCGGCACGCACCAGCGCCGGGTCGAGCACGTCGGGCCGGTTGGTCGCGCCGATGACGAACACCACGGGCTTCGGCGGCACGGGGCCGCGGACGATGCCGAGCCACCGCGCGATCTTGTACTTCATGCGGTCTTCGACGTGCTTCCCGAGCGAGTCCATCTGGTTGAGCATCGTGTTCAGGGCCAGGCCGCGGCCGCCCATCATGCCCATCGGGCCCATCATTCCTTGCTGCTGGCCGCCGGACATGCCGCCGCGGGACAGCCCGACCGAGTCGAGCTCGTCAAGGAAGAGGATGCAGCAGCCGGGCTGCCCGGGCGTCGCGTACTTGCGCGCGAGGCCACGTGCCTTGCGGAACAGTGAGATCACGATGAGGGCGTCCACGCCCATCCACATGCTCGAGAGGCTCGAAGCGTCGACGTAGATGAACGGCAGGTTCGCCTCGGCCGCCATGACGCCCGCGAGGAACGTCTTGCCGGTGCCGGGCGGGCCCGCGAGCAGCATGCCCTGGGGCATCTCGCCGCCGCGGTCCTGGAACGTCTTCACGCCCTTCAGGATCCGGACCAGGCTCTTCGCGTGGTCGAGCAGGTCTGGCTGACCGCGGTAGTTCTCGAATGAGAGCCCGATCTGCGGCTTGTCAGGCGTGACCGTGTAGGTGCGCGGGCGCGACATGAACCACATCAGCGCCCCGAACTGCACGATCATCATGAACGAGTAGAAGAGCAGCAGGACGAGCAGCTGCGGCGCCTGCCCGATCATGTCGAGGATCCCCTGGAAGATGCCGCGGATGCCGTACAGGCCGATCGCGCCACCCACCACGATGAACAGGATCAGCAGGCGTTTCTTGTTGTGATCAAGCACGTACGCGGTGTTGCCGAGTGCCGTCTGCATGCTCGCCACCTAGTTCACCCCAACGATCTGGTCGCCGGTCACGCGAAGGACGAATCCGACGAGGACGTCCGTACCATCGCTGGTCCGACCGCCCGCGACGTATGCGGCGAGAGTGCGACCGTTCTTCTCCACCGCGCCCACGAACTTCATACTTCGGATGTCCGTCAAAGGTTGAATCGCGGTCTGAAGCTGCTGCAAGACTTGCATGTCGAGCTCGTTGGCCAGCGCCTTCGCGTCGTCGCTCGCCAGAGCACGAGCGACGTCGGCCGTGACCGCCGGTTCGGACGACCTCGGCAGACTGGTGTACGGATTCGCGTCGGCGCCTTTGTCGGTGAGGGCGTACAGCGAAACTCCCGCCACCAGACCGCCGAGGAACGTAGCGAGGATCAGAGCCGCGCGGGCGCTGTTCATCGCTCCGCTCCCGGGAGCGGCGGTGTGCATCGGACCGCCCACAGGCGCGACGGCGCTACTCAACGCGCACCACCTTGCCGCCGACGATCGTGAGCGCCAGCGGGAAGAACTGGTACTGCCCGCTGCCGGCCTGCAGCTCGACCGCGTAGATGTGGACGCTGAGCCGTCCGGACGAGATGCCGCCGAGGTACGTCACCGAGAGCGGTTTCACATCCTGCGCCTGCTGTGACGCGTTCTGCTGATCGAGCGCACGAGAGACGACGTCGCTCGCCGGTCGCAGCTGTGAGAGGCTGTCGGCCTCACGCTTGAGCAAGGCCATCATGTACTTGTGGGCGTCGTTCGATTCGCCGCCCCCGCCGAGGATCCCTGAGTCGGCAACGAGCGTCGTGGCGAAGGCCGTACCTGCGTATCCCATGAGACCGCCGACGAGCAGCATCGCCATCGCCGTGCGTACCAGCGGCGGGATGAGGTTCAGCCCGAACATCTAGGAAAGTGTACGTGCCACGGCGACGTGGACGGCACGCCACTGGGGTTGAGTCTGGTTAAGCGGGTGCCGGGGAAGCCCGATGCCGAAGGCGGTCCTCCACCTCCTGCCACAGCGAGATGATCTGGCTGGCGTTGAAGATCGACGAATACGTCCCGGATACGATGCCTACCAGCAGCGCCAGCGCGAAGTTTCGCATCGAGAAGCCCCCGAACAGGTATAGCGCCAGCAACGTCAGGACGACCGTCAGCGACGTGATCACGGACCGTGCAAGGGTCTGCATGATCGAGAAGTTGATGACCGGATTCAGGGCCTCGCCCGGGTTCAGCCGCAGGTTCTCGCGGATCCGGTCGAACACCACGATGGTGTCGTGTACCGAGAAGCCGATGATCGTCAGGACCGCCGTTACGAAGAGGCTGTCGATCTCGATATTGAAGAGATAGCCCAGGATCCCGAAGAGACCGAGGACCACCGCGGCGTCATGGAGAAGCGAGATGATGGCCGCGATGCCGTAGCGGAACGCCGCCCAGCCGAAGTTCCGGAAGGCGAACGCGATGAGCAGGACGATCAGCACCGACGCGAGCGCGATCGAGCGCACGGCGTTGTCGATGAGCTCCCCGCTGAACGACGGGCTGACGGTCGATGGATTCACGTCCTTCACGTTCGTGCCGAACTTGGCGCGGAGCGCGGCCTCTGTCGCCACCAGCTCGTCCGGCTTCATCTCGAAGGTCCTGATCTCGATCCGGCCGCCCTCGGCGACCTGCACGATCGCTTCGCGCCGCCCGAGGCCGGTCAACACGTCGGAGACATCCGCTACCGCCGGCGGCGTGTCGAACCGCACGTCGAGGAGCGTTCCGCCCTTGAACTCGATCCCCGGCTTCAGCCCGCCGAGCAACAGGAAGATGAGTCCGGGAACGATGAGGAGGCCGGACAGACCGAAGTACCACCACTTGCGCTCGACGAACCTCACCATCAGACGGCCACCACCGGCGAGGCCGCGGCGCGCGCATCGGGGGCCTTCTCCTCGACGCCATAGAGGCGTCGACGGCGCAATGAGTTCACCTCGATCACGGCGTGCAGCAGCATCTGCGTGACGATGACGGCGGTGAAGAACGACACGCCGACACCGATCGCGAGCGTGAGCGCGAAGCCCTTCACCGTCCCCGTCCCGAACCAGAACAGGATGCCGGCGGTCATGATCGTCGCCAGGTTCGAGTACAGGATGGACGGGAACGCGCGGCGGCGTCCTTCCTCGACCGCGGCGCGGAGCGACTTGCCGGAGCGAAGCTCTTCTTTGAGCCGCTCGAAGGTGAGGACGTTCGCGTCGACCGCCATGCCGATGGACAGGATGAATCCGGCGATGCCGGCGAGGGTGAGCGTCACCGGGACGAGACGGAAGAGCGCGTAGGTCAGCGCCGTGTAGTAGAGGAGCGCGAGCACCGCGATCGCTCCGGGCAGACGGTAGTACGCGATCATGAAGAACGCGACGAGCAGGAGGCCGATGGCTCCCGCCACGAGGCTGCGGTTCACCGAGTCGCGGCCGAGCGTCGGCTCGACGCGTGACGACTGGATGACCTCGAGCGGCACCGGTAGGGAACCTGACTTGAGCTGGATCGAGAGCTCGTTCGCGGACTTGGTGGTGAAGTTCCCCTCGATGATCCCGGTGCCCGTCGTGAACACGGTCTGGATCACGGGCGCGGAGACTTCCTTGCCGTCGAGAGTGATCTGGACCGGCTGGTTCAGGTAGTCCTTCGAGATCTGGACCCAGCGGTCGCTTGCGGCGCCCTTGAACTCGAAGTGCACCACCGGCTTCGTGCCGTTCTGGAACGTCACGTACACGCCGTTCGGGTTCAGGTCCGCGCCGGTGAGCGGCGGCTCGAGCGACTTGTACTTCCCCGGGTTGTCCTTGTCGGGGACCTTGACCTCGAGGAACGCCTGGCGCGTGGCCACGTCGTTCGCCTGCTGAAGGTCGTCGATCCCAGGGAGCTCGAGGAGGATCTTGTCCGTGCCGAGACCCTGGATGACCGGCTCCGAGACACCGAGGTTGTTGATGCGGTTCTCGATGACGCGGATCGTTTGCGTCTGAAGCTCGCTCTGCGACGCGTTGGATCCGGCCGGGAGCTTCTCGTATTGCAGACGGAGGACGAGCTGCGTCCCGCCCTGCAGGTCGAGGCCGAGGTGCGTCTTGATCTCTTGATTGACCTGGAAGTCGCCGATCTTCAGGCAGATGCCCGGACAATTGAAGGGGAAGGAGAACTGGTGCTTCGGGATATCCACGAAGATCGCGAGCACCGCCACGAGCGCGACCAACCAGGAACTCAGGCGCATCTCTTTTGAGCTATTCCTCCGGGCGTGAAAAGAGCGCCACTCGGGCGCTCAACGTCACCAGTATAGGTGACGGAGCGTGCATGCGACGCCTACGTCGCGGGCTTTTCGCGTGAGGCCGCGAGCCGCTCGCGCGCCTCGCGCATCTCGCGATCGAACGCGGACTCGTTCGGGTCGCTCGGCGCACTTGCCGGGATCGCCGCCGGAGCGGGCTCGGCGACGGGCTTCGGCGCGCTCTGCGCAGGCTTCTCCAGGTACTTGTCCGCCTGGAGGAACTCCTCGCGGAATTCATCGGAGGTGCGGCGGAGGTCGCCGACAACGCGGCCAACGTCGCGCGCGACGCGTGGCAGCCTTTCTGGTCCAAGGACCAGCAGCGCGACGATGAGAACAAGGATCAGCTCCTCCGGGCCTATCCCGAACATCAGCGGTGCTCCACAGCTGCGCCGCGCGCGGCATTCGCCGCGTCGCGAAGCGTGCGTGCCGCGGACGCGGCGGCGGTCTCGAAGTCCGCTCCCGAGGAGGCGTATGTAACCGAACGCGATGCGGACGGGAGCACCCCACCGCCGCGCGCGTCGAGCGCCGCGCGGATGGCGGTCGCGACGTCACCGCCCTGGCTGCCGACCCCGGGCATGAGGAAGAGGCGATCGGGCGCGAGCTCCCGGATGCGACGCGCCTCTCCCGGATAGGTCGCGCCGACGACGAAGCCGCAGGACCCGGCAACGAACGATGCGACGCTGCGCTCGACGACACGTTCGTACAACGGTCGCCCTTCGACCATGAGGTCCTGGACATCTCCCGCGCCGGGATTGCTCGTTCGAGCGAGCACCAACGCGTAGCGCCCGGCCCGGCAGAACGGCTCGATGCTGTCCATGCCGACATATGGCGCGACGGTCACCGCGTCGGCGTGGAACGAGTCGAACAGCGCGTCAGCGTATGCGGCGGATGTGTTCGGGACGTCGCCACGCTTCGCGTCGAGCACGACGGGGATATCGTCGGGGATCGCCTGGAGTGTCAGGCCGAGCACGTCGAAGGCCGCGCTCCCGTAACGCTCGTAGAACGCGAGGTTCGGCTTGTACGCGCACGCGTAATCCGAAGTGGCGCGGATCACCCTCCGAAGAAAGCGCAGCGCGGCCTGAGGGCCGGAGCCGAGCATCTCGGGGATGAGATCGGGCTCGGGATCGAGCCCGACACACACGATGCTGTCCCGCGCTCGCGACGACTCCGCGAGCTTGGTGAGAAAGGTCACGTCCGACCTACTATAAGGACGCTTCCAGTATTTGAAGGAGGGGACTCATGCGACGCACGCTCCGCGGTCCGCTCGGGTGGGCGCTGGCCGCGGGCCTCGTGGTCGCCGCCTGCGGCGGCACCGGCACCACGACGCCACCCGCAGCCACCGATGTGGCCAAGGCAAGCACCGGACCCCGCATCGGCTCGTTCGACCGTCCGGTCGTTCTGGCGTTCACGCCGTCCCAGGAGGCGGCCACCATCGCGACCAACGGGGCGGCGATCAAGGCTGCTCTCGAGCGCGCCACCGGCCTAGCGTGGAAGGTCACCGTCATGAGCAGCTACGCCGCGCAGGTCGAGGGCATGTGCGCCGGCCAGATCGACGTCGGCTTCTTCGCACCGCTGCAGATGACGCTCCTCCTCGATCGCGCCTGCGGCACGCCGGTCCTCGGCGCGCTGCGCAACGAGGTCAAGCTCGACGGCACGACGGTGCTCAGCCCGACGTACCAGTCGCAGATCCTGGTCCGCTCTGACAGCGGCATCACCGACATCAATGGCCTCAAGGGCAAGAAGTTCGCGTTCGTCGACACGCTGTCGGCGTCCGGCTACGTCTATCCGACGCTGACGATCAAGAACAAGACGGGCCAGGACCCGAAGACCTGGTTCGGCGCGAACAACATCATCTTCGCCGGCGGACACCCGCAGGCGGCGCTCGCGGTCTATCAGGGAACGGTCGACGGCGCGGCGACATTCATCGATGCACGCGACTCGCTGGTTGCCGCGAACCCGGACATCAAATCGAAGACCAAGGTCATCGACACCGCGGGTCCGATCCCGAACGACGGTGTCGCCCTTCAGAAGGACTTCCCCGCCGATCTCGGGAAGACCGTGAAGCAGGCGCTCATCGACTACAGCAAGACCGATGACGGAAAGGCGAAGTTCCTCGCTCTCTTCGCGTGGAACGGTATGCAGGAGATCGACGCGAAGTTCTACGACCCGATGCGCGAAGCCGCGAAGCTCGCTGGCGTTGACGTGGCCACGCTCGCGAAGAACACGCCGCGACCGGCCGCAACGGTCGCGCCCTCACCGAGCAAGGCGCCCTAATACCGACGAAGGACAACGCGTTCCGCGAAGGCCGCCGGGATGACCGGCGGCCTTCGTTCTTCACTAGACTGCCGCGGATGCCGGCCATCCTCGCGATCACCGATCTTGTGAAGACATATCCGACCGGCACGCGCGCCCTCGACGGCATTTCGCTCGACGTCCAACGCGGCGAGTTCGTCGTGCTCATCGGCCTGTCGGGGTCCGGCAAGTCGACGCTGCTCCGCTGCATCAATCGTCTCGTCGAACCGACGAGCGGCCGGATCGTGTTCGACGGCGCCGACGTCACCGCCGCCGGCGGGGCCGAGCTGCGGCGCATCCGCCGTCGCATCGGGATGATCTTCCAGCAGTTCAACCTCGTGCGGCGCAGCTCCGTGTTCGGCAACGTGCTTGCGGGCCGGCTCGGCTACCGCACGACCTGGCGCACGATCGCCTCGCGACCGACGCGCGAGGACACCGCGCTCGCATTCGAGAACCTCTCCCGGGTCGGGATCGTGGAGAAGGCGTTCGGGCGGGCCGACGCGCTCTCGGGTGGGCAGCAGCAGCGCGTCGGCATCGCGCGCGCCTTGATGCAGAAGCCCGAGCTCATGCTCGCCGACGAGCCCGTCGCGAGCCTCGACCCGGCGACCAGCCACTCGGTGATGAAGTACCTCGAGGAGATCAACAAGAAGGACGGCATCACCGTCATCTGCTCGTTGCACTTCCTGTCCCTCGCGCGACGCTACGGGACACGCGTGATCGCGCTGAAGGGCGGCAGGGTCGCGTACGACGGCAAGCCCGCGGCGATCGACGAGGCGAAGTTCCGCGAGATCTACGGCGAAGACGCGGTCGAGGTCGAGATCGGCCTCGGGGGTCCGCAGGGGCTCACCGCCGCGGAGGCCGCGACGCGCGCGCTCGCCGAGGACGCGACGACCGCCTCCGCCCTGCTCGGACTCCCCGACCGCTGATGGCCGAGTACTTCGTGGCTCGCGGGCTTCCGGTGCCCGTCGAGCTCCAGCGCAATCCGCTGACCGACTGGCGGCGTTTGTTTCCTATCGCGATCGCGATCGCCGTCGTCTATGTCGGGCTGCGGATCACGGACATCAACGTCTCCCACAGCAACCCCGACTACATGTTCCGTGTGATCGGCCAGCTCTTCCAATGGGACTTTTCGATCCTCACGCCGCAGAACGAGTTCGAGACGTTCTGGGACACGGCCACCGGCCTGATGGTCGCGACGATCTTCCTCGGCGTCGTCGCGACGGCCTTCGCGGTGGTCGTCGCGCTGCCGCTGTCTTTCCTTGGCGCGCGCAACATCATGAGCGGGCACCCGGTCACTGCCGCGATCTACGTCGCGGTGCGCCTTGTCTTCACGATCGTGCGCTCCATCGATGTGCTGATCGTCGTCATCATCACGGCGGTGCTCCTGGGCATCGGCAGTGCCGCTGGCGTCATCGGCCTGGCGTTCCACAACGTCGGTGTCCTGGGCAAGCTCTATTCAGAAGCGATCGAGGGTATCGACGCGGGCCCGCTCGAGGCGATCACCGCGACAGGCGCGAACCGCTTCCAGGTCATCTGGACCGCGGTGATCCCGCAGATCGTGAATCCGTTCATCTCGTTCACGATCTACCGCCTCGACACCAACGTCCGTCTCGCGCCGATCCTCGGCTACGTCGGCGGTGGAGGGATCGGGATCCTGCTCTTCCAATCGATCAACCTCCTCCACTACGGCGCGGCGGGCCTGATCATCTTCATGATCGTGGTGACGGTCGCGGCGATGGATTTCTTCTCGAGCCAGATCCGCAAGCGGCTGGTCTAGTCAGCGCCCCCAGGCCGGGCGGCTGTCCCCGTCGATCCCCTCGCCGCGCGTGAGCTTCACCGCGGCGCGGACCGGCCCGCCGACGAGCGCCTCGGACACGTCCATCGCGTAGAGGTCGATGACCCCGCCGCTCTCGCGGAGGAAGGCGATCTGCTTGCCGTCGGGCGAGAACACGCTGTTCCAGCTCTTCCCGTCGCTCGTCAGGGCCACATC
>DATDEH010000039.1 GCA_036523395.1 Candidatus Limnocylindria bacterium
GACCGCGTGCGTCTCGAGCACGCCTTTGGCCTCGACCGTCCGCTGCCGATCCAGTACCTGTCGTGGCTCGGCAGCTTCCTCACCCTCGACTGGGGATACTCGTTCTCGAGCCATCAGCCCGTGCTCACGCTGATCGGCGAACGGCTGCCTAACACGCTCTACCTGATGGGCACGGTCTTCGTCGTGGTGCTGTTGCTCGCGATCCCGATCGGCGTTCTCACCGCCGTGCGCCAGTACTCGATCTTCGACCACGTCGTGACCGGGACCACCTTCACCTTCCTCTCGACGCCCACGTTCTGGCTCGGCCTTCTATTGATCATCTTGTTCGGCCTGCAGCTGCGCTGGCTGCCGCTCGGCGGAATGGCGACGCTCGGCGCGCCGTTCGAGATCGGCGACCGCCTCCGCCATCTGGTCCTGCCGGTCGCGACGATCGCGCTCGTGCAGTTGGGCTCGCACGTGCGCTACCTGCGCGCGTCGATGCTCGAAACGATCGGGCAGGACTACATGCGCACCGCGCGCGCGAAGGGTCTCGCCGAGCGCGTCGTCGTGCTGCGGCACGCATTGAAGAACGCCGCGATCCCACTCGTGACCGTCGTCGCGCTCGACGTGCCGGAGCTCTTCGTCGGCGCGCTCGTGACGGAGCAGATCTTCGGCTGGCCCGGGATGGGCCGTCTGTTCTGGGACGCCGCTACGCGCTCCGATTACCCGGTCCTGCAGGGCATCCTCGTCGTGTCGAGCACCCTGATCGTGCTCGCGAATCTCTTCGCGGACGTCATGTACGGCTACCTCGATCCGCGGATCAGGTTCTCGTGATGGCGACGAAGTCTGTCGCCGTCCCACTCGCGTCTCCGTTCGCCACCGCTGAGCGCAGCCAGTGGCAGATGGCGCTCGAGCGCTTTCGCGCGCACCGACCGGCGGTGCTCGGTGTCTTCGTGCTCGTGACGCTGGCGATCCTCTGCGCCGCCGCTCCGCTCGTTTCGCCGTACGACCCCGACAAGACGCGGCTCCTCGAGCTCTACGAGCCGCCGTCACTCACGCATCCGTTCGGGACGGATGACCTGGGACGCGATCTCGCCACGCGGATCCTATACGGCGGGCGCGTCTCGCTATCGGTCGGTCTCCTCGCGGTCACCGTCGCCGTCTCGATCGGCACCCTCGTCGGCGTGCTCGCCGGCTACTACGGGGGGTGGATCGACAGCGTGCTCATGCGGTTCGTCGACATGATGTATTCGTTCCCCCGCCTATTCCTGCTGATCCTCTTCGGCGTGTTCTTCAAGGGCATGACGATCGGCGTGATCGTCATCGTCCTTGGACTCCTCTCGTGGATGACGACGTCGCGTCTCGTCCGGGCGACGTTCCTGTCGCTGAAGAACCGCGAGTTCGTCGAGGCCGCGCGCTGCATCGGCGCCACCGACCGGCGGATCATCGTGCGACACATCCTGCCGAACTCCCTCGCGCCGATCATCGTCGCCGCGACGCTCGGCGTCGCAGCCGCGATCATCGCGGAGAGCACGCTCTCGTTCCTCGGGCTTGGCATCCAGCCGCCCACGCCCTCGTGGGGCAACATGCTCAATCACGCCACGACCGACATGGCGAAGGCGCCATGGATCGCGATCTTCCCCGGGCTCTTCATTTTCCTCGCCGTCGTCTCGATCAACTTCATCGGCGACGGTCTACGAGACGCGCTCGATCCGCGTCATGTCGTGCGCGGCTAGCTGAGGTCTCCCGGCACCTAGGTCACAAATAGAAGGCCCCCGACTAGGGTGGCGGTGTTCAACGCCAACCACTTCTAGTCGGAGGGCTTTCTTTGTATCACTCAGCCGCCACAACCCCGAGGATGCGTGCGTTCCTGGTGAGCGAAGCCGAGCGGATCGGCGTGACACGCACGGCCAGACAACTTGGCGTGAGTCGACGAACGGTGTATCGCTGGCGCCGGCGCGCGCCCGACTTCAGTGATCGCCCGTGTCGGCCGCACCACTCGCCGCTGCGTGCGGCGGATGTTCTCGAGGCCAACGTGCTCGCCCTGCGGCTGGAGCGACGCTGGGGTCCAGACCGCATCGGCGCGGTGCTGCACCTCGCGCCGAGCAGCGTGTATCGGATCCTGCGACGCCATCAGGCCCAGCGACTGAGCCACCTGTTCCCGAAGCCCCCGCGAAGCTACGGGCACTTCGAGGTGATGGCGCCCGGCGAGCTCGTCGCCTTCGACACGAAGAGTCTTGGTCGTCTGGATCGCGGCGGCGGCCGTCATCCTGGACGTGGCAATCGGCCGCCGGGCGAGGGCCGCGATCAGCGCGTGGGTTGGCGTCAACTGCACGTCGCGATCGATCTGGCCAGCCGCGTGGTCGTGGCTGAGCTGCGTCCGGCGGCCGGGAACGCGGACACGATCGCGTTTCTCGAGCGCGCGCTCGCGGCGTTCGACGCCCGTGGCATCCGCGTCCGGCGCGTGCTGACCGACAACGGCTCCGGCTACAAACGCACGTTCCACGAGCGCGCCCTGGCTCTCGGTGTGCGGCATACCCGTACCAAGCCATATCACCCGTGGACCAACGGCCGCGTTGAGCGATTCAACGGCACGATCCAGCGCGAATGCCTGTATGGGGAGGAGTTCCGTTCAGAAGAGCAACGCGACCTTGCGGTTGCGCTCTACCTCGCCTATTACAACGCCGAACGCCCGCACATCGCTCTCGGTGGTCTCGCTCCAGCGCAGTGGCTAGCGCGCTGGAATGCGACCCAGGTCTAGGGAGACCTCAGCTAGCTCGCGACCGCCTCGGCGGGCGCCTCGAGATAGCGCTCGGCGTGGCCGAGCGGGCTGAACAGCCGGAAGTAGAGCGCGATGCCGAAGACCAGCGCGCCGATGGCCGCGTAGACGGTCTGCACGTCACCGGTGCGCTCGACGATGTAGCCGCCGATCGTCGCGCCGAGCGGGTTCGCGGACCAGGCGAGGACCATCGCGATGGTGATGATCCGGCCCAGCAGGTGATTCGGGACGATGGCCTGCCTCAGGCTTCCGGTGTTGATGTTGAACAGGATCCCGAGGCCCGACGAAAGCGCGGACAGCATGACCGCGAGGAGATACGTCGGAGCGTAGGCGAGCGCCAGTGTCAGCAGACCACTCAGCATCAGAGCGACGAGTGCGACATTGCCGAACGAGAAGCGGCTGCGGAGCGGGCCCGCCGCGAGCGACATCGCCACGACGCCCGCACCGTCGGCCGCGAAGAGAAGGCCGAGCTCGCTGTCTGACACGGCGAAGCGGTGCTTGGCGAACAGGACGAGCTGCGCGTACACGGTCACGCTCACGAAATTGATCAGCGCCATCATCGCCGAGATGTTCCGCAGGACGGGGTGCCGGAGGACGTACCGCAGGCCTTCCATGACGTCGGCGCGGATCGACGTGCGAGCGGCCTCCCGCGCGGCGTTGAACGGCCGCGCGATCAGCGAGAGCGTCACCGCCGAGACGGCGAACGTCGCGGCATCGATGTACAGCAGGTCCTCGAGCGGGATGAGAGCGAGCAGAGCGCCCGCGGCCAGCGGACCGAGTACCGACGCGGTCGAGAAGCTTGCCTGGATGCGACCGTTGGCCGCGACGAGCTCGTCACGTCCGACAAGGCTGGGGATCGCGGCGAACTGGGCGGCCTCGAAGAAGATGCCCAGCGTCGCGGAGAGGAAGATCGCCGAGTAGATCCACCACACCGAGAGCACGCCCGCGGCGGCCGCGAGCGGCACCGACGCGAGAACAGCCGCGTTCAGAAGGTCCACGACGATCATGAGGCGCTTCCGATCGAGGCGGTCGGTCCACGCGCCGATCAGCAACCCGAATAAGAGGTGTGGCAGGCCGAACATCGCGAAGCCGATCCCGAGCGAGACCGCGGACCCGGTCAGCTTGAAGACCAGCAGCGGCAGCGCGAGCTGCGTGATCGAGCTGCCGAAGCTCGAGATGGTCTCGCCGGTCCAGAACTTCCAGAAATCGGAGCGCATCCGAACGCAGACTACCGTTGATCGAACGCATACTTCTGTGGTGCCCGACATGCTCGACCGATATCTCGAGCAGCACGGCGACCGATTCGTCACCGAGCTGCGCGAGCTCTGCGCGATCCCATCGGAGGCGACCGATCCAAGCGCGCTCGATGCCGCGGCGCGCTGGTGCGGCGAGCGTCTGGTCTCGGCCGGAGCGCAGTCGCACGAGCTCCGAGTGGACGGTGCGCCGGCGCTCGTCGTCGGCGAGACCGGAGCGGGCAAGCGCACGCTCATCTGCGTCCAGCACTACGACGTGCAGCCGGCCGTGCCGCTCGACCTCTGGCGAACTCCCCCGTATGACCCGGCGGTGCGTGACGGCGCCATGTTCGCGCGGGGTGTCGACGACAACAAAGGACACCTGCTCCTGCGGATCCAGGCCGTCGAGGCTTACCGCGCGATCAACGGAGAGCTGCCCCTCCGCGTGCGCTTCCTGATAGAAGGAGAGGAGGAGAGCGGCAGCTCGAACCTCGCGCGCCTGCTCGCGCTCGACGCGACGCTGACCGACGGGGACGGCGCGCTGAAGGAGGGCGGCGCGATCGATACCGCGGGCCGGCCGCAGCTGCTCCTCGGCGGGAAGGGCATCTTCTACGTCGAGCTGCGCGTGCGTTCGATGGCGCGCGACGCGCACTCTGGCGCCGCGACGCATCTCCCCAACGCGGCGTGGCGGCTCGTCACCGCACTCGACACGCTCGTCGACCGGAGCGGACGGATCCTCATCGACGGCTTCTACGACGACGTGCGCCCGCCCACCGAAGCCGAGCGCGCGCACCTCGCGTCGCTCCCGTTCGAGTCGGACGTGGTCAAGCGCCTGTACGACATCGAGTCATTCGCGTGGGGCCGCACTGACGCCGAGGCACGGGTCGCATCCGTGTACGAGCCGACGTGCAACATCTGCGGCCTGGTGTCGGGCTTCACCGGCGAGGGAATGAAGACGGTCATCCCGTCCGAGGCGATGGTGAAGATCGACTTTCGCCTCGTGCCCGAGCAGGATCCGGCGCGGATCCGGACGCTGCTTCGCGCGCACCTCGATCGCCGGGGCTTCACCGACGTCGAGCTCAGCGCGAAGGAAGGCACGCGGCCGTATCGCGGACGCATCGACGATCCGCTCGTGCGCGCAGCGCAGGCGGTCGCAGAGGAGGAGATCGGAAAGCCCGCGATGCTCATCCCCTCTTCCGGCGGAACATCGCCCATGTGGCAGGTCTGTGGGAAGCGATCGCTCGCGAACGTCACGCTCGGCATGGGTCACCCGGGATCGGGCGCGCACGCGCCGAACGAGAACATCCTCGTCGCCAACTACTGGAAGGCGCTGCGAGCGACGGTCGCGCTCTTCCGCCGCTACGCCGATCAGGCCTGAGCCGTGGAAGGGACCATCGAGATCAAGGCGCTTCGCTGCCGCGGGCATCAGGGCACGACAGCGGAGGAACGCGCGCGCCGACAGGAGTATCTCGTGGACGTCGTCGTGCGCACGGACCTCGCGGACGCGGTGCGTGCTGACGATCTCGCATCCGCGCTCGACATCAGCCTGCTCGCGAAGGTCGTGCGCGATGCGGTGTCCGAGCGTCCGCGCGCTCTCGTGGAGCGCATCACGTTCGACGTCGCGCGCTCGGTCCTCGCGCGCTTCCCGGCGGTGAGCGAGACGCGCGTTCGCGTGCTCAAGCCCGAACCGGATGGGCTCGACGCGGGAGCCGAAGCCGTGGAGCTCGTGCTGCGCCGGTGATCCGCGCGCTCGTCTTCGACTTCGACGGTCTGATCCTCGAGACCGAGACGCCGTCATACCAGACGTGGGCCGAGATCTACAGGGAGCACGGCCACGAGCTGCCAATGGATCGGTGGTTCGGGTACATCGGAAGCGACACCGGGTTCGATCCGGTCGGGCATCTCGCGGCGCTCGTCGGTGAGGGATTCGACCGCGACGCGACGCAGGCGCGGCGGGACGTGCGCAAGACGGATCTCATCAACGCGCTCGACGTCATGGACGGAGTGCGCGATTACGTGGCCGATGGGAAGCGCCTCGGCATGCGTCTCGCGGTCGCCTCCAGCTCGTCGCGCCGGTGGGTCCTCGGCCATCTCGAGCGCCTGCGTCTGCGCGCGGAGTGGGACGCGGTCCTCACGCGCAACGATGTCGCGCGAACGAAACCGGCGCCCGACCTGTATCTCGCCGCGGTGGAAGCGCTGGGCGTCGCGCCGCGGGAGGCCGTCGCATTCGAAGACTCCCGGAACGGGATCGCGGCGGCGAAGGACGCCGGGCTGCTCTGCGTGGCGGTCCCGAACGCACTGACAACCGCCATGGACCTGTCGCGGGCGGACCTGCGGCTCGGGTCGCTGGCAGAGACGCCGCTCGAGCGGCTGCTCGCCGTACTCTCTGCTCTGTGACGACGGCGGTCGCGGCCAAGTCTCAGGTACGCGTCGCTATGAACTCCCGTCGTTACCTCGGCGACGTGTGGCGGCGCCCGATCACACGGGCGGTCGTGAAGGCGCTCCTGACCATCTGGGTGACGACGACCCTCACCTTCGGCCTTATCCGCCTCATGCCGGGGAGCCCGGTCGAGCTCAAGATCGACGAGCTGATCCAGTCGTCCAACGGAGCGCTGAGCTACGAGGACGCGAAGGCGATCGCATCGAGCCTCTTCGCCATCAACCTCAACGCACCGATCCACGAGCAGTACCTCTCGTTCATCTGGAACCTGCTGCATCTCGATCTCGGCAACTCGTTCCTGTCATCGGGGACCGGAGTGACCTCGATCATCATCTCGGTCCTTCCGTGGACGCTGTTCTCGGTCGGCACCGGACTCTTGCTCAGCTTCGTCGTCGGGATCGGTCTGGGGTTGCTCGCGGCATATCGCCGAGACTCGCTCCTCGATCGCGTCGTTTCGACCGGCGGATCGCTCATCAGCTCGATCCCGAACTACCTGCTCGCGCTACTGATGATCCTGTTCCTCGGCGTTCAATGGAAGCTCATCAACTTCACGGGTATGCGCGGAGCGTATTCGTCCGGCATGCAGCCCGGCTTCACGCCTGCCTTCATCGGCGACATCTTCTATCACGCGTCCCTGCCGATCACGATCTACTTCCTGACGCAGATCGGGCACTGGATCCTCTCGATGCGAAGCGCGACGCTGTCGGCGCTCGAGGAGGACTACGTCACCGCCGCCCGCGCGCGCGGCCTGTCGGATGGCCGTATCCGCACCGCTTACGTCGGACGCAACGCGGTCCTCCCGCTCGTCACCCAGCTCGCGATCAGCGTCGGCTTCATCGTCGGGGGCGCCGCGATCATCGAGCAGCTCTTCGCATATCAGGGCGTCGGTCTTCGCCTGCTCGCGGCTGTGACGCAGCGCGACTATCCGGTGATCCAGGGGATCGTGATGCTGACGACGATCGCGGTAGTCGTGGCGAACCTCGCGGCGGACCTCCTTTATTCGAAGCTCGACCCGCGCATCGGCCGCGCCGGCGGATCGTCCGGATGAGCATCGCCGTCCTGAGCCGTCCGACCATGGGACAGCGCCTGCTCGGACCGTGGCGCGCGAGCGTCGAGTTCCTCCGCCTGCTCTCGCGGCGGCCGGTGGGCCTGGTCGGCTTCATCGGGATCGTGTTCTTCCTGTTGCTCGCCTTCGTCGCTCCGATCTTCGTTCCGTTCCAGAACGACCCGAGCCTGGTGGACATCTACCAGACACCTTCTCAGGCGCATCCCCTCGGCACGGATTTCCAGGGCAAGGACGTGCTCAACCAGATCGTCTTCGGGGGCCGCGACATCCTGACCGTCGCGATCCTCGCCGCGCTGGTGTCTACCGTCATCGCGATCACGTTCGGATCGATCGCGGCCATCGTCGGCGGGAAGGTCGACTCGACGATCCTCGCCATCACGGACGTGGTGCTGACGCTGCCGAAACTGATCCTGCTCATCGCGGTGGCGGCGATCCTGCGACCGACCAGCTTCGTCTTTCTGGCGGTGATCCTCGGACTGATCCAGTGGTCGAGCCTGCTGCGGCAGATCCGCGCTCAGGTCCTGTCGCTGAAGGAGCGCGACTACGTCGAGGCCGCCCGCTCGCTGGACCTCGGGCTCTTCCACATCGTGTTCCGCGAGATCCTGCCGACGATGCGGAGCTACATCGCCATCCACTTCATCTTCGCTATGACCGAAGCCATGTACGCCCAGGTCTTCATCGTCTTCCTCGGCCTCGTGCCGGTCTCGGGCTCGAACTGGGGCATCATGCTGTACTTCGCTCAAGGCCAGGGAGCGCTCTTCTTCCGCGACAGCATCTGGTACATCCTCAGCCCGATCCTCGCGATCACGCTGGTGCAGCTGTCGCTGGTGTCGTTCGCGTCGGCCCTCGAGGACATCTTCAACCCGCGGCTTCGCGGCTCCGCCTAACGGTCGTGCCGGTCCTTTCGGTCCGCGACCTCTCCATCGACTACGTCACGCGCCGCGGTCCGGTCCACGCCGTGCGAAGCGTGTCGTTCGAGCTGGAGAAGAGCGAAACGCTGGCCATCATCGGCGAAAGCGGGTCGGGGAAGACCACACTGGCGGTCGGGCTCATCCGGCTCTCGCCGCGCGGTACGAAGGTGACGAGCGGCGAGATCCTCTACACGAAGGACGGGCTGACCACCGATGTCCGCAAGCTGGACGACGACGACCTCCGCGAGTACCGCTGGGCCGAGGCCGCGATGGTCTTCCAGGCGGCGCTCAACTCCTTTAACCCGGTGATCACGATCTGGGAGCAATTCAATGACACGGCACGCGCGCACGGGATGAAGGATCGGCAGAAGGTCCGCGACCGCGCCGACGAGCTCCTCGATCTCGTGCACCTCGACGCGAAACGCGTCCTTCCGGCGTTCCCGCACGAGCTGTCCGGCGGGATGAAGCAGCGCGTCCTCATCGCGCTCGCGCTGATGCTCGAACCGCAGCTGGTCATCCTCGACGAGCCGACGACCGCGCTCGACATCCTCACCCAGCGCTCGATCATCGATCTGCTGCGGCAGCTTCGCGAGAAGCTCGCCTTCTCGATGATCTTCATCTCACACGATCTCTCCATAGCGGCGGAGCTCGCCGATCGCATGATCACGATGTATGCGGGCCGGGTTGTGGAGGAGGCGAACGTCGACGACATGTTCTACCGCCCGCGTCACCCGTACTCGGTCGGCCTGCTGCGCGCCGTGCCGCGCGTCTCGGGCGCCCTCGGGAACGTCGCGTCGATCCCGGGGTCGCCGCCCGACCTCATGCGTCTCCCGGTCGGGTGCTCGTACGCACCGCGGTGTCCGTACGCGATAGACGCCTGTCGCGCCGCGGACCCGCCGCTCGTTCCCGTCGACACGCCGCGGCATGAGGCGGCCTGCATCCGCTGGAAGCACGTCGCCGAGGTACTCGGCTCGAACGCGGAAGTCCCGGTGGCAGAGAAGCTCGCATGAGCGCGCTCATCGAGCTCGATCACGTCAGCAGGACCTTTACGACACCTGCGGGTGTCATCACCGCCGTCGACCAGGTGTCGCTCGCGCTCGGACAGGGCGAGGCCATGTGTTTGGTCGGGGAGAGCGGCTGCGGCAAGACGACGACGGGCCGGCTCCTGACCGGACTTCTCCGTCCGAGTGGCGGTCGACTGCTCTATCAGGGTAAGGACGTCTGGCTGACGAAGGGCGCCGACCTCGCACGTTTTCGCCGCGCGGTCCAGCTCGTCCATCAGGATCCGTACGCGTCGCTGAACCCGACCCGCACGGTGTTCCAGACGCTGTCGGCCCCGCTCTATCGGCACAAGAAGGCGAGCTCCGGGCGGCAGGCGCTGGCAGCGGTCAACGAGCTGCTCACGCGAGTCGACCTCTCTCCACCGGAGAACTTCATCGCGAAATACCCGCATCAGCTGTCAGGCGGTCAGCGCCAGCGGGTCGCGATCGCGCGCGCCCTCACCGTCGATCCAAAGGTCATCGTGGCCGACGAGGCCGTGTCGATGGTCGATGTCTCGATCCGCATCAGCCTGCTCAACCTCCTGCTGGCGCTCGCAAAGGAGTTCAGCGTCACGATCGTCCTCATCACGCACGATCTGGCGGTGGCGCGCTATTTCGCCAGCCGCGGCCGGATCGGGGTGATGTATCTGGGCCGGATGGTCGAGCTCGCCAACACCGAGGCGCTGGTGACCGATCCCGCGCATCCGTACTCGGCCGCACTCATCGCGGCGATCCCGGAGGCCGACCCCGACATCACGCGCTCCAAGACGCGTGTCGAGCTTCGGAGCGCGGAGATCCCGAGCCTGCTCTCGCTGCCACCCGGCTGCACGTTCCACCCGCGTTGCCCACTGGCGGAGGACGGCCTCTGCGATGTGCTCGTGCCCGAGCTGCTCCAAATACCAGGCGATCGCGAAGTCGCCTGCCATGTGGCCGTCCGTGAGCGCACGAGCGAGCGGAACGTGGTCACCGCTTAGATGGACCCGATCCTTCTGCAGGGCGCCTTCAGGATCGGCTTCCTGATCCTTGCGCTCTCGCTGTTGGTACTTCCTTTCGAAGACCGCTCGTCGGCCGAGTTCGTCGCCACCGTGCTCGCCGCCGTCATCGGCCTTGTGTTCATCGGGATCGTGAGCGTGCTCGCGCGATCATCGCTGCCGCCGCCACCACGGTCGCACGCTCGGACCTCAGTCGACAAAGCCATAGGGAAGGGCTACAACGAACGAGATTCGCACTCGGAGGGAACGACTAGATGACCGATACCAACATTAGATATTCACCGACACGGCGGCGCTTGCTCCGTGACGCAACGCTCACCAGCCTTGGACTGATCGCGGCCGCATGCGCACCGGGCACAAGTGGAACGACATCGACGAGCACGACCGGCGGTGGCACGTCGGCGAAGGGTGGCGAGTTCCACGGTGCGTGGCCGTACGTGCTCGCGCCACAGGGTCACTGGAACTATTACGCGACGAACGCGATCCTTGGTGGCAGCATCTACACCGACCTGTTCATCTCTTCGCTCGCCGTCTACAACTGGGCGACCGCCAAGTACGAGTTCTGGGCCGCCGAGTCAGCGAAGCAGAACGGCGACAACTACGAGGTCAAGCTTCGCTCCGGCCTGAAGTGGGACGACGGCAAAGCGTTCACCGCGAAGGACGTCGTCACCACCTACTGGGTCGGCCGCCTCGCGAGCTACGGCATCTGGAACTTCATCGATAAGGTCGAGGCCATCGACGACCTCAACGTCCGCTTCCACTACACGAAGCCGACCAGCCTCGGCGAGAGGCTCATCCTCCGCAACGGCATCAAGCCCGATTCCATCTTCGGCCCACTCGCGAAGAAGGCGCAGGACTTCTACACCGGTGGTGGCACGAACTCGACCGACGCGGGCAAGGCGCTCATCAAGGAGATGAACGACTTCCGTCCGACAGCCCCGTACTCGATCGGTCCATACAAGATCGACAGCGCGAGCGTGACCGCGGCCCAGCTCACGATGGTCCGCAACGCCGGCGGCCTGTTTGCCGACAAGGTGAACTTCGACAAGATCGTGATCTACCAGGGCGAGACCGCCGAAGTCACTCCGCTCGTCCTGAACGGCGACGTCGACTACGCGACGCACGGCTTTCCGCTCGCCACCGACAAGGCATTCCAGGACAAGGGCTACCGCATCGTTCGCGGTCCGATCTTCACCGGGCCGGCGCTCTACTTCAGCTGGGACAACGCACCCGAGTTCCAGGACAAGCGACTGCGACAGGCGGTCGCCATGGCCTTCAACCGTGAAGAGGCCGGCAAGATCTTCTACGGAACGTCGGCCCGCGCGCCGAAGTACATGGCGGGCTTCCCGGACAGCCTGGTGCCCAACTGGGTCAACAGCGCCGACCAGTCCAAGCTGAACGCCTACGCCTTCGACACCGCCAAAGCCGACGCGCTCATGAAGGACATGGGCTACGCCAAGGGCACGGACGGCATCTACGCCAAGGGCGGGAAGGCGCTCTCCTTCGAGCTCTACTTCCCGAGCGACTTCCAGGACTGGGCCGCGGCGGCCACGTATGCCTCCGACGCGCTCAACAAGTTCGGCATCAAGATCACGCCTCGCGGCGCGATCCGGTCGACGCAGCTGCCGGACATGAACAACGACAAGTTCCAGATCGGACTGAACCCCTGGGGCATCGGAAACCCGCACCCGCAGGCTTCACTCGTCCGACCGTTCCGGGAGTTCAACAAGGACGCCACGGGCGGCGGCATGAAGTACCCGCTCACCCAGACGTACTCCGGCGGCTCGATCAACTTCGACACGGTCCTCGACGATGCGATCACGGGTTACGACACCGCCAAGCAGAAGGACCCCATCACGAAGCTCGCGATCGCGTTCAACGAGCTGCTTCCGATCATCCCGATCTACGAACGGCTCAACAACAACCCGATCAACGACAAGGTCCGCGTCACCGGTTGGAAGCCCGAAGGCGATCCCATCTACACCCAGGGTGGTGGCGACAACTTCACCATCGTCATGCTCATGGACGGGACGCTGCACAAGGTCTGATCCCCGCACCGAGCCGAATCTGAAAGAGGGTGCTCCGAAAGGAGCGCCCTCTCTCTTTCGCGCTAGCCTGCGTTCATGCCACTCCGGATCGGCGTGCTCGGCACGGGATTCGCCGGTTCGATGCACGCGCGCAGCGCACTCGCGATCGACGGCGCGCAGGTCGTCGCCGTGGCTGCGGTCCCGCTCGATGAGGCGACGGCCCTCGCGAAGGAGTGCGGCGCTCGCGTCGCGAGCGCGGAAGATATCTGCGCCGCGGACGACATCGATCTCGTCGTTGTCGCGACGCCGACGTACCTGCATGCGGGGCACGCGACTGCGGCGGCGCGTGGCGGCAAGCACGTGTTCTGCGAGAAGCCGCTGGCGCGGACGCTCGCCGACGCCGAGGCGATGGTGCGTGCGTGTGACGAGGCGGGCGTCACGCTCGCCGTCGGACACGTCGTTCGCTTCTTCCCCGAGTACCGTCAAGCGAAACAGCTGCTCGACGCCGGGACGCTCGGCCGTCCCGCGATCGTGACGATGACGCGCGGGAACTTCTCGGTGGGCTCAGCTCGAGGCTGGTACCTCGATGAGGAGAAGAGCGGCGGCGTGGTGCTCGACCTCATGCTGCACGACCTGGACACCGTTCGCTGGTGGTTCGGCGAGCCGTCGCGCATCTACGCGAGGCGATTCAAGGGGAATGGCGGCCTCGAGTACGCGCTCGCGACGATCCGCTACGACGACCGGCCGATCGTGCAGGTCGAGGCGAGCTGGGCTGAACACGCGGGCTTCCGCACCGGCTTCGAGCTCCGCGGCGATCGCGGGATGCTCGTGCACGACAGTCGCACCGCGTCGCCTGTCGCGCTCCAGTCGCCGTCGGGCCCCGCCGGTCCGGCGATGATGGCCACGCCGACGCTGCACGAGACGCCTTACCTCGTGCAGCTGCGAGACCTGTTCGCGCGCATCGCGCGCGGCGAACGGCCGCTCGTCGACGGGCACGAGGGATTGCGGTCGCTCGCGCTCGGCCTGGCGGTCATCCGCTCCGCCGACACCGGCGAGGTCGTGAGCTGGAGAGCGCCGGCATGACCGAACGTCTTCGCGTCGGCCTCATTTCGTTCGCACACGTTCACGCGCCTGGTCTCGCGAATACGCTCGGCTCGCTCGAGCAGGTCGACTTCGCTGGGATCCACGATGACGATGAGAAGCGCGGGCGCACGGCGGCGGGCGCGCATGGGACGCGCTGGCATCCGACGCTGGACGGACTCCTCGGGGCAAGCGACGCGGTCGTCATCGCGTCGAACAACGCCGACCACCGCCGTTACGCCGAGGCCGCCGCGAAGGCGCGCGTTCACGTGCTATGCGAAAAGCCGCTCGCGACGACGACCGCGGACGCGAAGGCGATGATCGACGCGTGCCGGTCCGCCGGCGTCCAGCTCGGGACCGCGTTCCCGGTGCGCAGCAGCCCAGCCGTCATGGCGCTGAGGGACGCGATCGCGGCCGGCTCGCTCGGTCGGATCCGCGCCGTGCGCGCGACGAACCCGGGCCAGTATCCCGGCTCGTGGTTCGGGGACAAGCGCCAGGCGGGAGGCGGCGCCGCGATGGACCATACGGTGCACGCGGCCGATGCCATCCGCTGGCTCTTGGGCGATGAGTTCTCGCGCGTGCAGGCTGAGCTCGGCTCGTTCATCTACGGCCTCGACGTTGAGGACTGCGGCGTGATGACGTGCGACCTCGAGGGTGGCGCCTTCGCGTCGATCGACTGCAGCTGGTCGCGCCCGCAGACGTTCCCGACGTGGGGCGGCGTGACGCTGCACGTCGTCGGGGAGAAGGGGACCGTCGACATCGATGTCTTCCGGCAGGCCCTCACCCACTACGACGACACCGCCGGCCGCACTCGGCTCCTCGGCTGGGGTGACGATCTCACCGCGCGCATGGTCGCGGGCTTCGTCGACGCGATCCGCGCGGGCCATCCCGTGCCGATCAGCGGAGAGGACGGGCTCCGCGCGCTGGAGGTCGCGATCGCCGGCTACCGGTCGGCGGAGACGAAGCGGCCCGTCGCGATCGCCGACGTCCGCGCGTGAGCGGCGGGCCGTCCGAGTCGGTCGCCGCGTACCCCGAGATCATCGTCGTGCTCGGCGGCGGGATGCTTCTCGACGGATCGCCTGCATCGGCAACGCTGGCGCGAGCGAGGGCAGCCGCGGATGTCGCTCGAGCGCATCCGGAGGCGGCGATCATCTGTTCGGGCAGTCACGGCGTAGGCCGGAAGCCGCGACGCAGCGAAGCGGCGTCGATGGCCGACCTCATCGCCGCGGAAGGGATCGACCAAAGGCGGATCTTCCTCGAGGACCAGTCGCGCGACACGATCGGCAACGCGGTCTTCGTCGGCGAGCGCTATCTGCGCACGACCGCACCGCGACCGGTGTACGTCGTCACATCGCCGTTCCACGTCGAGCGATCGGTCGAGACATTCCGATCCGTGCTCGGACCGGCATGGGACATCGAGGGCGTCGCCAGCGCGCCCGCCCCGGATGACGCTGAGCGCGCCAGACACGAGCGACGGTTCCTGGAGCAGACACGCGAATTCCTCGCCGGGATCTCTCCCGGCGAGGTCTCGCGGATCAGTGCGAAGCTACGCGCGCGCCGATAAGAGCGGCGCCGTGCTAGGCCGCTAGGCCCATCGCCTTCGCGCTGGCGGCATCGATCGCCTCGAGGCCGACGTCGATCTTCACCTTGTCGCCGACAAGCACGCCGTTCTGCACCGGCTGGTTCCACACCAGGCCGAAGTCCTTGCGGTCGAGGGTGAGGCTCGCGGAGGCGCCCAGGTGCTGGCCGCCCTTGCCGTCGACCCCGATACCTTCGAGCTCAACGTCGAAGGTGACCGGACGGGTGATGTCGCGGATCGTGAGGTCGCCGCTCACGGCGTATTTGCCCTCCCCCTTGGGGAAGATGGCCGAGCTCTTGAACACGATCTCGGGGTACTTCTCCGCGTCGAAGAAGTCCGCCGAACGGAGGTGCCCGTCCCGACGGGCGTCACCGGTGTCGATCGCGGTCACGTCGGCTCCGATCTCGAAGCTGGCGCGGTGCGGGTTCTCCGGGTCGATGTCGATCTCGCCGCGCAGCTTCCCCAGCCGCCCGCGGACCGTGCTGACCATCATGTGCTTGACGGAGAACGTCGCCTGTGTGTGATAAGGGTCGATGTACCAGACCATTTTTTGTGCCTTTCCTTGGCGCTCGCTGAGCGCCGGTAGTTGATGATACAATCAACTCGTTGACCACACAACCTATTCCCCAGCCAGTTCAAAGGCTCCGCCCCAAGCGGAAACTCGCACGGCGCGAGCTGGAGGCGTGGCTGGCATTCATGCGCGCTGGCCTGGCGGTGACGCGCGCGATGGATCGCGACGCGGAGGCGACGGGACGACTTCTCTTCTCCGAGCACCACATCCTCGCCACGCTCCACGAGAGCCCACCCATCGGCGTGCGCCCGACCGAGCTCGCCGAGCGGACCGGGCTGACGAAGAGCGGTCTCACAAGGGCGATCGACCGGCTCGAGTCGCAGCACCTGATCGAGCGCCGGGTGTGCCCCTCAGACGCGCGGGGACAGCTCATCGTGATGACCGCGCTCGGCCAGCGCGTCCTCAAACGCGCTGCGCCGGAGCACTTCCGGTCGATCGCTCGCAACTTCGCCGATCATCTGACGGACCGCGAGGTCGACGTGATCACGACCGCGCTGGGACGCGTGGCCAGTACCGCCGGCCGCGACTAGCAAGCCGGCGCCGATCTCGCTCCTGACGAAACGTCGGGAGGCACAGCAGTGGACGCCATCGTCCTCGCGATATCCCAGGAGAACGCCGACGCGCTCCTCGACGGCAGGCGCACGGCGGACCACCGCGCGCTGCCGCCAACGCGACTACCCGCGCGCGCCTATCTCGCGGTCGTAGGCACCGGGACGGTCGTGGGCGAGTGCGTGCTCGGCGAGCGCGCCGGACGGACCGCGAAGGGGTGGACGCTGCCGGTGAGCAAGCCGCGCCGCTATCGGAGAGCCCGCCCGCTCGCGGACTTCGGCATCGCGAAGACGCCGCGCAGCTTCAGATACGTGGAGCGGTGATCGCCAGCGAGCGAGCTGATGCCAACGCCCTTCCGTCGAAGGATCAACAGCGACAGCAGCGAGGGTGAGCGCCGGCAGCGGGAGCGCGGGCGAGGGCAAGCGGTCTAGTTAGCGGGTCGCCAAGCGAAGGTCACATGCGTGATGAGCTGGCCGTCGGTCTCGAACGTCCATGTCGTGTAGTTCGCGAAATGACCCGGCGCGCGCGTGAGGCCACGAAGGATCACGGTCGTCCCGTCGATCTGCTGCTCACGGATACGCCGAATGAACGCCGGTGCGATGCGGACGAGGCGTCGTGCACCGTCGCGACCCTCCAGCTGCGAGTCGCCGCCGGGCAGCTCGATCTGCACGTTTTCGGCGCAGACCGCCGCGGCACGCTCGGGGTCTCGCGCCTCGAGCGCGTCCATGAATGTCTTGGCGGCTTCCAGCGGATCAGGCATTAGGTGGAGTATTAGGGACGTGCGGCAACTGCGCGGGCTACTGCCGTATGCACTGGTCTCCGCGCTGGTCGTTGTCGCCTCGATCGTCGCGATCGTCGTCTCCACCACGAGTGCGCCCGCAGGCCCTGCGGTGGCGGCTTCGGCCTCGCCCACGGCGGCCGCCAGCGCTTCACGGCAGGCCGTCACTGATCTGTCGGCCACCGGTCGGCTGGCCTACTGGCGCGCCGAGCCGAGCGGCGATCACCTGCTGTGGATCGCGAACGCCGACAACTCGCGGCGCCGCTCGATCGCGAAGACCGATACCCCCAACTCGATCTCGAAGACGCGGTGGTCCGTCGACGGCAACCAGATCGCGTACGTCGAGGGTGGTATCCGGCTGGTCGTCGTGCGCGTAGACGGTGCGACGACGTCGTACACGCTCGCGCCGGAGCTGCGTTCCGACAGCTACCGCATCGTCGACCACCGGTTCTCGCCGAGCGGCGCGCGCATCGCGGCGACCGTCCAGCGCCAGACCGGAAGCCAGAGCGATGTCTACATCGCGGCCGCGAACGGCACGTGGACGCGCATCACCACCGTGGAGGATGCCATCGCCGCCGACTGGCTCGATGAGGACGAGCTGCTCGTGCAGACGACTGGCGGCGTGATCTCGGCGGTGCGCGCGACCGGAACGAACCAGTTCCGTCCGCTGACTGGCCTGCAGGCGTCGTCTCCGGTCGTGGGCAGCGACGGCCGCATCTACTTCCTCGCCGGGCGCGTCACGCAGTTCGCGGGCGCGTCGGAAACGTTCGTGTTCGCGGCCGCGGCGAACGTATGGAGCATGACCGCGGATGGCACCGACGTGCGCCGCGAGCTCGCGCCGCCCGATCAGGACAGCCTGCGTCTCGACGGCACGTGGTCGACGGGATTCCTCTACCACCGCGGCACGAACCCGGCGCAGCTCGTCATCGGATCGATCCCGATCCTCCTGCCCTCGAACGCTGGCCTGATCGAACGCATCGCCGTGTCGCCCGACAAGCGCTTCGCGATCGGGTTCGCCGGCCCCACGGTGGTCCGCGTCGACATCTCCCCCACCGGCCTCGCGCCGAGCGCGATCCTGCTGCTCGGTTCGATCGACGCCGGCGACGTCTGGTTCCCGCGCTCCGCTCCGATCGCGAGAGCGGCGGCCACGCCGCGGGCCGACGCTCCGGCCGTGCGGTACGTGTTCGCGCTCGGCGGGAGCGTCTGGACGATGGGCCCCGACGGGGTCGCGTCGATACTGCGCACCGGCGCGAGCAACGCGCAGACGGGGCGGCGGTTCACCATCCCCCTCCCGCAGTGGTCGCCAACAGGTGATCGCGTCCTCACCGTCGAGAGCCTGGGGTCCGGAGCGTCCGCTCAGCAGCTGATCCCGGTCACGATCGACCGCGCCGGCAAGGTGACGCGCCTGACCACTCTCTCGTCCGTCGCGCCCGCAGTCTCGTGGTCGCCGGACGGGTCGCTCATCGCGGCAGTGGCGCTGCCCGCATCGCCGCTTGATCCATCGATCCTTCAGAGCGAGCTGAACGTGAGGGTCGTGACCGCCGATGGCGCACCTGGTCAGACGCTCCCCGGACGCGAGGTCGCGTGGACGAAGCCCGGGATGTTCGTTCTCACCAACGGGACGATCCGCGCGAACGACCGCGCGCGCGACGAGCAGGCCATCGAGCTGTGGACGGGCACGCAGAAGCGCACGGTCACGACGGTCGCGCGGATCATCGGCGACCCGCGCGCGCTCGCACCGTCGACGACGAAAGGCATCACGTCCGTGAGCAACATCACCGCGGCGTCCGATGGCACGTACGCCACGGCGCGCGTGGCATTCCTCGGCACGACAGCGACGCCCTTCCTCGTCCTGCTTCGCGCTTCCGATGGCGCTGCGACGCAGTACGTCCTCGGCGACCGCATCACCGACGAGGCCTGGTCGCCGGCAAGGCCGCTCATCGGCTACACGAACACCGTCGGCGGTCTCGGCATCCCGGGCTCGCCTACCGAGTCGAAGCCTGTTGCGACGGTCCGTGACCCGGCGAGCGGTGGCGTGCTCGCGGAAGTCGATGGCCGTTTCGCGGGCTGGTCGCCCGACGGCGCGTGGTTCTACGTCGCGACCAGCGGCGGCCTCTACGCGCGGACGCTCGCGGGCGGCGCGCTCGTGCGCGTGAGCGGCATCGGGGTCCCGGTCAGCATCACGAAGCCTTAGACGTGCAGGTCGGCGCGGTCTTCCCGCAGCTCGAGATCGGTACGGATCCCGACGCGATCGCGAAGTACGCGCGCACCATCGAAGCGCTCGGCTACGACCATCTGGTCATCTTCGATCACGTCCTCGGCGCCGATGCCGACAGGCCCGGCGGCTGGACCGGCGTGTATGACCACCGTTCGTTGTTCCACGAGCCGTTCGTGCTGTACGGCTACCTCGCCGCCATCACCACGCGGCTGCGGCTCGCGACCGCGGTGATCGTGCTCCCGCAGCGGCAGACGGCGCTCGTCGCGAAGCAGGCGGCGGAGGTCGATGTCCTGTCACGTGGCCGGCTCACGCTCGGAGTCGGCATCGGATGGAACGAGGTCGAGTATGACGCGCTGGCGCAGCGCTTCACGGATCGAGGCAGACGCATCGAGGAGCAGATCGCGGTCCTGCGCGCGCTCTGGACACAGGAGGTCGTCGACTTCAAAGGTCGATGGCATCGCATCGATCGCGCGGGGCTCAACCCGCTACCGGTGCAGCGGCCAATTCCGATCTGGATGGGTGGTGGCTGGGACCGGCAGAAGCGAGCGCTCGTTGAGCCCGTGGCGAGACGTATCGCGAGGATCGCCGACGGCTGGTTCACCCACGTCCCCGCGAACGACGATGGCCGCGCGGCGATGGAGGCCTTCCGTCGTCTGGTCCAGCAAGAAGGACGCGATCCAGCCAAGATGCCCGTCGAGGGACGCCTGCCCGCTGCGAAGAGTGGCGCGGAAGAGTGGAAGCGCGGCATCGAAACGTTCCGCGAGATGGGGATGGCGAGCGTCGAGCTCAACACGATGGGCGCCGGCTACCGCTCGCTGGATGAGCACATCGACGCACTCCGGCGTTTCAAGGAGCTGACCTAGGGCGCGTGCCGCATCGTTCTTCCTGCACGACCGCGCGACGAGATCGGACACCCGGCGACTATCGTCGACGCGTGGATGTGCAGGTCGATCGCCACGTCGGCAACGCGCCGGACGCGAGCGCGATCGAAAAGCAGCTGCGCGCGGAAGCGCGCGACGTGTACGGTTGGTCGAACGGACCTGGTGACCGCTACGAGCAGCACACGCACGCGTACCACAAGCTCCTCTACTGCACGCACGGCTCGATCGACTTCGTGCTCGGCGACGGCCGGACGCTGACGCTGCGGCCGGGCGATCGCATGGTCCTGCCGTCTGGCACGCCACATGGCGCCCGGGTCGGACCCGAGGGCTGCGTCTGCGTCGAGGGCAAGGTCTAAACTCGCCGACATGCGCCCGCTCGCGCTCCGCATGGGTCGGCTCGGCACCGAAACGGCATTCGAGGTCCTGGCCCGCGCGAAGGCCCTCGAGGCCAAGGGCCGGAGCATCGTGCATCTCGAGATCGGCGAGCCCGATTTCGATTCGCCGCGGTCTGTCGTTGCGGCTGGCGTCGCATCGATCGAGCGCGGCGAGACGCACTACACGCCGTCGGCGGGCATCCCCGAGCTGCGCGAGGCGGTCGCGAATTACCTGAACCGCGCGCGCGGACTTGCGATCGAGCCTGGGCAGGTCATCGTCACACCCGGCGCGAAGCCGATCATGTTCTTCGCGATCCTCGCGCTCCTCGAGTCAGGCGACGAGGCGATCTATCCCGATCCGGGGTTTCCCATCTACGCATCGATGATCTCGTTCGCCGGCGCGAGGGGCGTGCCGCTCGCGCTCCGCGAAGAGAACGACTACGTCCCCGACCTCGACGAGCTGCGACGTCTCATCACGCCGCGGACGAAGCTGCTCATCCTCAACAGCCCGCACAACCCGACGGGCGGCGTGCTCTCAGCGGAGGCGATCCATGAGATCGCAAAGATCGCGCGCGAGCACGACCTCTGGGTGCTGTCGGACGAGATCTACGCCGAGATCATCTACGAGGGCAAGCACCGTTCGATCGTCGCGGAAGAGGGAATGGCCGAGCGCACGATCCTGCTCGACGGATTCAGCAAGACCTTCGCGATGACGGGATGGCGGCTGGGATACGGCGCGTTCCCGAAGGCGCTCGTGGATCCCGTCGCCAAGCTCGTGACGAACTCCGTCTCATGCACTGCGACGTTCACGCAGCGCGCCGGAGTGGTCGCGATCTCACAGCGCCCCGCGGAGGTCGACGTGATGCTTGCGGAATTCCGGCGGCGGCGGGACGCCATCGTCGCTGGACTCAACCGCATCGACGGGATCACCTGCCGCCTCCCACACGGCGCCTTTTACGTCTTCCCCAACATCAAAGGTCTGGGGCTCGGCGATGCTGCGACGGTCGCAAACCGCGTCCTGAACGAGGCCGGTGTCGCAGCACTGGCCGGGACCGCCTTCGGGCCGGCCGGCGAGGGCCACCTGCGCCTCTCATACGCGAACTCACTGGAGAACCTCAACCTCGCTGTCGAGCGCATCCGGGACTGGGTGCGGTCCGGCAAAGGTGCGCTACCTACTGCGAGAGCCTGAATGGCGAAGCAGACGTAAGGACGGCCTCCAGGCTGTCCTTACATACCGGTAGGTAAGTAGAGCGAGGCGCAAAGACAGCTAGACCCCGATGCCGTCGACGATCAGACCCACGATGTCGGTCGCCAGCTCCTGCGGCTCGCGTCCACCAGGCAAGGGTTCGCGCCCCGTCCACGGATCGAGGAGGTTGAGGAGCGCCTGTGCGGCGAACGCGGTGTCCATCTGCCGCAGCTCACCGGCCTGAACGCCGTCGTCGAGGATCTGCTGCAGGGGCGAGAAGAAGTGCCTGAAGAAGGCACTGCGCGCCTGGCTGTTCTGGTCGACCGTGAGAGTCACACCGCCATCGCGCAAGAGCCGCGGGGCGCTGCAGCGGGCACCGATCAGATAGGCCAGCGCGGAGATCAGCCGATCGCGTGCGCGGCCGCCACGGCGTGCCGACAACTTCAGCGCGCCGCCGTGCTCCTCCAGAACGCTGCAGACCATCGCCGTGAAGAGCGCGCTCTTGTCCGTGAAGTAGTAGTAGACGGTCGGCTTCGTAACGGCGGCCTCGCGCGCGATATCAGCGAGAGAAGCGCCTCGAACGCCCTTCTCTCCCCAGAGGCGGTCGGCCGCCTGAAGCACGCGCTCTCGGGTCGACCCGGTCGGCCGGCGCTTCAGGTGCGGCACCCGGAGATTCTACCTACCGGTCGGTAAGCAGCGTCGACAGGTCGTTACCGCCTCATCTGATGCGATCGGGTTAGGCCCGAAGCCAGCGGGCGCGCGCCCTCGCTTGCTCGTGCCCCGTCCGCGGTGGCGTGCCACAACGTCGGCGCTCTGCACGAGGAATCCATTTCGAAAACGAAACGAGACGACAACACGCTTGCTGTCGTCGAGCTGACGACATCGCGTTACCGATTCAGGCATCGCGTTTTGCCGCGGCGTTACGCGACCGCGTTCCGGTGGAGCGGGCTCTGCCTCCTGTGCGAAGCACATCGCCCCGGATGGGGCCACGCAAATCACCACAGGAGGCACCAATGCGCAAGGCATCCGGAGTCCTGACCTTCATCACTGGTCTGGCTCTCCTGGTATTCGCCGCGTCGAGCCCGGCAGCCGCAACCGGCGGCAGCAACAACAACAACGCGCCCGGGTTCAACGGCACGGTGAAGATCCATGAAGAGCCAGGCGAGGCCGAGCCGATCAAGAAGAACGAGCCGCATGTCTGCACTTTCCACATCCACGGGTTCAACTTCGATTCGCACTCCAGCGGCTGGTGGCGGATCGAGGGTTGGGCTCCCACCGGCAGCGGCACCGTTATGCAGGAGACCTGGGGCCCAGCCGACAACAACGGCGACTGGAAGTCGCACGTGATCAAGATCCCGGACGGCCACTACAAGCTGTTCTGGGATCAGACGCAGCCTCAGGCGCCCGGCGGGGAGAAGCACAAGGTCTTCTGGGTCGAGTGCAACGCCGACACGACGACCGGCGGCTCCAACACCACCGGTAGCACCGGGACAAACACCACCGATGGCACCGGCACCAACACAACTTCGACCACGGGTACGGCAACGACCGGCACCTCGAGCAATTCGACGACGGGTGGCAACACCTCGACGAGCTCGAGCACCGGTACAACGACCGGGACGACCACCGGTACAACGACCGGGACCACCACAGGTGGCAGCACCTCGACATCAACGACCGGTGAGACCACGACCGGAACGACGACCACCTCGACCTCGGGCGGTAGCAGCTCGAGCTCGACGACGGGTACGACGACCGGATCGACAACCGGTACGACCACGGCCGGCTCGACCACTTCAGGTACGACCACGGCTGGCTCGACCGGCACTTCTGGCACGACGACGTCGGGCACGACGACCGCCGGCACGACCGGAACATCCGGCACGACCGGTGAGACGACGACGGGCGGTACGACCACAGCTGGATCCACCGGCACCTCAACCTCGACGAGCACGACGACCGCTGGCTCGACCAGCACGTCCGGCACAAGCGGTACATCCGGCACAAGCGGTACATCCGGAACGACCGGAACATCTGGAACAAGCGGCACATCTGGCTCGACCGGCACGAGCGGCGCATCCACGACGACCACCACGACCACGGGTGGCACGGCCGGCACAACGACCGGCACGACCACTGGCGGCGCGACCCTCGGAGTCGAGACCCTACCCAGCACGTCTGGCGGCGGGATGCAGGTCGGCGGCGGCGCTGTCGCCGGCGTCCAGACGCTGCCCTCCACCAGCACCGACTCGGGTAACGGCCAAATTCCGTTCGTATCTCTCGGCATCGTGCTCATGGCTTCGGGCGCGGTGATGCTCATCCGGCAGCGGCCGCAGAAGCCATTCACGCAGTAGGCACCGGGCCGAAAGGCCATGCCTTGCGCACGGGAGGGGGCCCACAAGGGCTCCCTCCCGTCCTATCTCGCAAACTGAATCTGTGAAGGCGCTCAGGGCGTTCTGGGTGGGCGAGGCGGACATCGCGCCGGTCGCACTTTTCCGGATCCTTTACGGGCTGCAGCTGTTCAACTGGTTCTGGCAGCTCTATCCGAATCTCACCGCATTCTTCACCGACGAAGGGATCTTCCCCAGGCGGCAGCTTCTCGCGCTCTATCCGGAGCGCCTGTCACTGCTGAACCTCGTCGGCGAGTGGTGGCAGGTCGCGCCGATCTGGGGCCTCTCGTGCGTCGTCGCGCTCGCGCTCACGGTCGGATGGCGAACACGGCTCGCGAGCTTCCTCGCATTCGTCCTCATCGTGGGTTTTCAGTGGCGCAACCCGCTCATCCTCGACGGCAGCGACCTCGTCTTCCGGTTCGTGCCGCTCTGGCTCATGTTCACGAACGCAGGCGACCTGTATTCGATCGACGCGCGTCGCCGCCCGCAGCCGCCGACGGGGCGCGGGTGGGCTCTGCCGATCCGCATCCTCGAGCTACAGGTCGCGTGGATCTACCTCGCGACCGGGATCGAAAAGCTCGGCGGATCACTTTGGGTGGACGGCACCGCGGCGTATTACGCGCTACAGCTCGAGCACACCTTCGGACGCTGGTGGGCGCGACCGATCGCGCTACAGCCCCTGCTCGTGCACATCATCAGCTGGGGGACGATCGCGGTGGAGCTCGGGTTCCTGCCTTTCGCGATGATCCCTTCGCGCTGGAGCCGTGTGATCGCCACAGTCGCCGCGTTTGGTCTGCACTTCGGGATCCTGACCATGATGAATGTCGGCAACTTCCCGGTCATCATGCTGTCGACGCTGATCGTGTTCCTTCCGCCGGACTGGATCCGCGGCTTCGTCGCGCGGGCTGCGGGCACTACGCGAAAGCGCCTGCCACAGGCACTTCGGTGGTGGGAGGGCTTCGTCGCGATCGCCGCGGACCGCCTCTCTCCGCCGAGCACGTTGTCGCGCCCGAACGAGCTGTGGCGGCGATTCTCCGCGCTCGCGCTCGTCGTGTTCGCGCTGTTCGTGTTCTCCACCGCCGTCCCACGACAGCTCGACGTGCTCCGTCCGACGGGAGATCCGGCGGGCTTGGTCCGCTTCCTTTCGCTCGATCAGCGCTGGGACATGTTCTCGCCCGACCCGGCGCGCGCGGACGGCTGGATGCTGGGACCCGCGCAGCTCATCGACGGCACGACGTTCGATCTATATACCGGCGGCCCCGTGGACAACACCAGCGAGCGGTACAGTGACCCGCTTTACACACGCTGGGTCAAGGTGCACGAGCGCATCGCCAACGCCGGGTACGGCGACTATCGTCTCGAGTACGCGCGCTATTTCTGCCGCGTCAGGAACCTCCACCTGCGACCGGGGCAGGTGCCGCTTGATTCGTTCCAGCTCACCTACATCGAGCGCGTCATCCAGCCACCGGGGGAAGGACCACCGCTGATCAACCGGTACGACCTGTGGACGCACAAGTGCTAGAGCAACAGCCCCAGGAGCGCCGTCTCGTGACGGTGCTCTTCGCCGACTTTGCCGGATTCACCGAGCTCGCGGACCAGATGGATCCGGAGGAGCTCCAGGTGCTGGTCTCCGGCATCTTCGAGGACCTCGCCGAGGAAGCCGTGCGGCACGACGGCACCATCGAGAAGTTCATCGGCGACGCGATCTTCGTCGTCTTCGGCGCACCCGTGGCGCACGAGGACGACCCGCAGCGGGCGCTGCGCACGGCGCTCGCGATGCAGCGCGTATTCGCCGACCACGCCGCGCGGGTGAAGAAGGAACGCGGCGTCGAGTTCGGCCTGCGCATCGGGCTCCACACCGGCATGGTCGTCGCCGGCGCGGTCCGCAGCGTCGCCGAGTACGGCGTCATGGGCGACACGGTGAACATCGCGTCGCGCCTGCAGTCCGCCGCCGGGCCGGGCGAGATCTACGTCACGCAGACCACGTTCCGTCTGACCAATCGCGAGTTCAGCTTCCGCGAGGTCGGGCCCGTCGAGCTCAAGGGCAAGGACAAGCCGATCCTCGCGTACGCGCTGATCGGCGAGCGCACCGACGTGCGCCCGAGCATCGAGATCGCCGCACCGCTGGTCGGCCGCTGGATGGAGCTCTCCCGCCTCGACCTCGCATATCAGTCCGCGCGTCTCGGCAGGACCGAGCTGGTGCTCATCGCCGGCGAGCCGGGCATCGGCAAGAGCCGGCTCGTCTCGGAGTTCATCGGCCTCGCCACCGCCGCCGAGGAAGGCGCGAAATCGGCGGACGCGCCACGCGTCATGCGCTGGACGTTCTCGCGCGTGAACCAGCGCAGCTACGCGGGCTTCATCGAGCCGATCCTGGTCGAGCTGAACCTGCAGCCGTCCGACCCGGAAGCCATCACGCGGGTCGGCGAGAAGCTCCTGGAACTTGGCTTCATGAATCCCGGACCCGCCGTCGCGCCGATGCTCGCGCAGTTCCTCCATCTTCCGGGCGTGAACGAACCCGCGAGCGACTCGGAAGAATGGAAGCGCGCGATGTACATCGTCGTATACGACGTCATCGCCGCGCTCGCGCGCCAGCATCCCCTGCTCTACGTCCTCGAGGATCTGCATTTCGCCGACGCCGCGTCGCTGGACCTGTTGTGGTTCCTCACCTCCCGAGCGTCGCGGGTGCCGATCCTGTTCCTCCTCGCGCAGCGGCTCGGACCCGGCTCGCCTGAACCGAAGCCGACCCGGACGAATTACAGCCAGCTCGTCCTGGAGCCGTTGTCGGACGAAGAGGCCGCGCGCATCGTCGAAGCGACGCTCGACTGGGTCCCCGATGAGCTGCGGGACCGGATCGTCGCGCGCGCCGGTGGCAATCCGTTCTTCATCGAGGAGTCGCTGCGCTCGCTCGTCGAGTCAGGCGCGGCGGAGAAGGACGCGAGCGGCGAATGGCATCTGCGCGAGCGTCCCGCCGCTCTTGAGGTTCCGGCCACGCTGCACGCCGTGGTCGCCTCGCGCATCGACCGGCTGCCGCCGACGGCACGTGAATGCATCCAGCTCGCCGCGGTCATCGGAACGCGATTCGGGGACCGCGTGCTGCGAGAGGCGGGCGGTGACCGGATCGCCGACGCGGTGGACCAGCTCATCGCCGCCGACCTGGTGCTCGAGGCGGCGCCTGGCGAGCGGCGCGAGGGCCGCTACCGCTTCAAGCACGCCGTCGTCCAGGAGGTCGCGTACAACACGCTGCTCGTGCGCCGCCGCATCGAGCTGCATCGCCGCGTCGCCACTGCGTACGAGAAGGTCCTCGGCGAGGAGCTCAAGGAGTTCTACCCGGCCCTCGCGCATCACTACCTGATCGGCGATGTTCCGGAGAAGGCGGCCGAGTACTCGTGGAAGTCGGCGCAGCGCGCGACGGCGATCCACGCGTACATCGAGGCGCTGCGCTTCGCCGAGCAAGCGCTCGAGCTGTACGAGAAGATCAACCGGATCGAGGCGGCGGTCGAGGCGCTCTATCTCATCGCGCGCGTGCGCCGCTACCGGGGTGAGAACGACGCGGCCCTGACCGCATACGAGCGGGCGCTCGGGCTCCTCGAGACGCGCGACCCGAAGAGCGGCGAGGTCGCGATCGTCCTCGCGTACATGGCCGAGCTGTGCACGCGCTGGGACGCGAAACATCCGGACCTGGAATCGCTCATCGAGCGCGGTCTCGCGATCGTGGGAGACGCGAAGTCCCGCGAGCGTGTCCTTCTTCTGGCCGCGAAGTCCTTCATGCCGCGCCGCGGGCCAAAGTCGACCGACGCCGACTGGGAGGCATCGCTCGCGACGGCCAAGGAGGCCCTCACGATCGCCGAGGAGCTCGGCCTGCTCCGCGAGCGCTCGTTGTGCCTCGACGCGGTGGGCTTCGCCTATCGCGAGCTGGGCAACTTCCGGGAGGCGTACCTCGCGAATCAGCGCCGCTTGCCGATCGCGCAGTCGCTCCAGGACAGCGACGAGCTCATCGACGCGCACACGATGGTCGCTATCTGCGCGCTGTCACTCGGTGACATGCACGAGGCGATGGACCACGCCGCCAGTGCGCGTGAGGTCGCGATCGAGACGGAGAAGCCGCGGCTCGGGGCACACGCACTTCGGACCGAAACGCTCGCGCACCTACTGGCGGGTGACTTCCCGGGCACGATCGCCGCGGCCGCGCGTCGCGAGCGATTCGCCACGCCAACGAAGTGGCCCTCGACCCTGAGCGTGGCGATCGGCGCGGCGTCCGCGATGTCATCACCCGAGGAGAAGGCGTATCGCGACCTGCTCATCGAGCAGGAGGCGTCCCCGGCCGAGCTGGCGCTCGCGGACTTCCTCGCCGCGTACTACGGGATGCGCGAGAGCGAGAGCGCGTACCACGCGGTCCGGAGCGCCGGGCAGCCGAAGTCGATCGTGGACCTCACGCTCATCGGACCGCTCCTCGTCCTGGCGGCGGCGCGCTGGCGCATACCCGACGAGGCGTTCGAGGACCGCGTCGCGGCAGTGGTCGAGCGGACCTCGCACGCGCGCGGCCGCGCGCTCCTGACGCACGCGGAGGCGATCCGCATCGACAACGCGGGCGAGCACGCCAAGGCCGCGAAGCTGCTCTTCGATGCCGTGCAGGCGTTCGCGACGCTCAAGCTCGATTACGAGCGCGCCGTCGCTCTCGCCGATCTGGCGCGCGCGCTCCGCAACGTGCCGGGCCGCGAGGAGCAGGCCCAGGCGCAGTGCGACGAGGCGAAGGCGATCGCCGAGCGCCTCAGCGCTACGGCACTGCGCGTCGCGGCGGAGAACCTGACCGTCCGGGTCTAGCTGAGGCTCCGCGCGATGACGCTCCGCGCGGCGTTGTAGCCGCACATGCCATGTACGCCACCGCCCGGTGGCGTCGCGGACGAGCAGAGGTAGATGTCGCGCGCCGGCGTCGCGTACGGGTCGATCGCGATGTTCGGTCGCATGAACAGCTGCAGTCCCGAGTGCGATCCGCACGAGATGTCGCCGCCGGCGTTGTTCGCGTTGCGGTGCTCCACATCGCGTGTGTTCATGACGACGCGTGCGAGCACACGCTGGCGGAAGCCCGGCGCGAAGCGCTCGAGCTGCGCCTCGATGCGGTCGGTCATGTCCACCGTCGAGCCGTTCGGAACGTGGCAGTACGCCCAGAGCGTCTGCTTTCCGGTCGGCGCCCGGCTGGGATCGAACAGGCTCTGCTGCGCCACCAGCACGAAGGGCCGGTCGGGATGCTCGCCGCGCCACACCGCGGACTCCGACGCGGAGATCTCGTCGAACGAGCCGCCGAGGTGCACTGTGCCGGCGCGCAGGCACTCGGCGGCGCGCCACGGCACGGCTCCGTCGAGGGCGTAGTCGATCTTGAACACGCCAGGGCCGCGGCGGTACCGGCGCAGCGCGCGCCGATAGCCGGCCGGCAGCCGGTCGGCCGCGATGCTCTCGAGATGCCACGGCGACGTGTCGAAGACGTACGCGCGCGCTGTCGGTAGGTCGGACAGCTCCTGCACGAGATGCTTTGTCGTGATCGTTCCACCGAGCTCGTGGAGATAGGAGCCGAGCGCCTCCGCGATCCGTCGCGATCCACCGCGCGGAAGCGGCCACCCCACGGCGTTCCCGGTGACGAGGAACATGAGCGCGAACGCTGCCGTGAACGGATGCTCGAGCGGCAGGAACGAATGCGCCGCGCATCCCGCGATGAGGGCCCGCCCGGCCTCGCCGTGGAACGATGACGCGAGGCCGCGAGCCGAGCGCATCGCGTGAAGACCGAAGCGCGCCAGTAGCAAGGGATGCCGCGGCACGTGGGCGACCGGCCGGAGGACCTCGGTCGCGAGCTGGTCCCACCGCGAGACGAGCGGGGACAGGAGCCCGCGATATGCATCACCGTCGGCGCCGAGCCGCGCCGCGGTCGACTCGACCGAACGCTCGAGCATCACGGCCGTGCCGTCGTCGAGCGGGTGTGCGAGCGGCGCGTCGGGCTGGATCCATTCGAGGCCGTGCTTCTTGAGTGGGAGTCCGTTGAAGAATGGCGACATCACCGCGAGGGGCTGGATCGCCGAGCAGACGTCGTGCATGAAACCCGGGAGCGTCAGCTCAGCGGAACGCGCGCCTCCGCCGATGTCGTCATTCGCCTCGTACACCGCGACCGAGTGGCCGGCACGCGCGATCTGGATGGCCGCGGCGAGACCGTTGGGACCGGCCCCGACAACGACCGCATCAGGCACGCAGCAGGTAGCGGTCGAACCACTCTCCCGCGCGACGGACCGAGTCGATCATGTTCTCCCGAGTGCGGAAGCCGTGTCCCTCGCCCTTGTACACGTAGTACTCGTGCATCTTTCCGGCAGAGCGCAGCGCCGCGACGACCTGCTCGGCTTCCGCGAGCGGCACGCGCGGGTCGTTCTCGCCCTGAAGGATCAAGAGGGGCGCGTCGATCTTCGACACGTGCGTGAGCGGCGAGCGATCGCGATAACGTTCCGCGTCCTTCTCGGGATCGCCGAACTCGCGGACGAGCATCTCGCGCAGGTCGCCGCGCGTCGTGTCGTACATCGTCCTCCAGGACACGACGCCCACGACCGACACGCCGGCGGCGTAGCGGTCGGGGTACATCGCGAGCGACATGAGCGTCAGGTATCCGCCGTAGCTCCCGCCATAGATGCCGACACGCTTCGGATCCGCGATGTGCTGCTTCGCGAGCCAGTCGATCCCCTTCACCACGTCCTCGAGATCCTTGCCGCCCCAGTCATGGCGATTTCCCTCCTGGAACTCGCGGCCGTAACCGGTCGATCCGCGGATGTTCGGCGCGAGGACGACGTAGCCGTTGTTCGCGAACCACTGGCTCGCGCGGTCCCACCAGCGGTAGTGCTGTCTCGTCGGCCCGCCATGGACGTGGACGATCGCCGGCGGCGACCCGTCGCCGCGGATGGCCTCGGCGTGCGGGATATAGAGGAGCGCGGGGATCTCAGTTCCCATCGCGCCCGGATAACGAACATGCACCGGCTCCACCAGCGTCGCGGGATCGATGGTCGCGGGCAGCGAGCGCGTCAGCCGGCGCGGCTCGGTCATACGCTCGCGCGTGACGTACACGTCCCACGGATCGCGCGCCCCGCTGAACAGGTACGCGACCTGGTCACCGTCGGGGCCGACACAGATGGAGTCATGAACGCCGGGCCGATCGGCGACGGCATGGTCTGCGTGCGAGACGACGAACACGCGCCGGATCGATACCTCGGCCTCCTCGTTGTGCAGATAGAGGAGGGCGCGCCCGTCGGGCCGCCACGCCGGCGAGGTCTCGTCGAAGATGGTCTTCGTGAGTGGCTCGACGCGCGTGACGTGGTCGCCCTCGAGCGTGGCGACCGCGACCTCATAGCGTCGCCGCATGTTCGTCGTGAAGGCGATGAGCGACCCGTCCTCGGACCAGTCCCCCTCGAGCGACTCCCCGTCCGCGTCACGCGTCTCGAGCTTCGTCGGCGTGCCGCCGCCGGCCGAGATGACATAGAGATCGCTGTTCGTGCGCACGCTCTCGCGCCGCGACGAGAAGAGGATCCGCTTTCCATCGGGCGACCAGCGCGGCAGCGCGTCATCGAACTGGCCGTCGGTGAGCGCGCGCTTCGTGCCGGTCGCGACGTCGACCACGTGTATCGCGAAGCCTTTGCCGGCAACGTTCGCCACATACGCGATACGCGATCCGTCCGGAGACCACGCGATCTCGCGATGCATGACGTCCGGTTCGTTCGTGAGGTTGCGCTCCTTCTCGCCCTCGCGGTCGACGAGCCAGATGTCGAAGCGCTCGTTGCCGCCACGATCTCGAAGGCAGGCCAGCTGCTTCGCATCCGGAGACCAACGAGGACAGACCGACCTCTCCTTCGCGTCGGTCAGCTGGTAGATCCGCTCGTGCTCGATCGGCGCGCTGTAGATCTCGAAGGTCCCGGTCTTGTTCCAGGCGAAGGCGACCTCGGCGCCGTCAGGTGAGACGTCGATACCGCCCCAGAGATAATCGACGTAGGGCGAGCCGACGAGGTCCTCGATCGGAGCGTGGCGGAAGCGGTCGCCCAGCGGCCGCGGTTTGAACCCGGTGGCCTCGGGCACGATGTCGGTCGCCGCGTTCGCGATCGTCGTCGCCGGCCGCTCGGTCGACGTCGCCCGCCAGTCCTCGGCGAACGGCTTCGGTCGTGGGCGCGGCTCCCGCGGCGTCAGGGGCGCGGGCGCGGCCGTAGCGGCGCGAGGCTCTGCGGATGGCGCGGGTGGGCTGGGCGGCGCGCCGGCGCCGTCGCCGTTCGCGTCCCGACCGGGCAGCGGCCGCTTCGCACGCTCCGCCATCTCGCGCGTCGCGCTCGCCACCACCAGCGTCGCGGGGCCCATCGCCGCCACGCGCGCCGCGGTGTCCTCCTTCGGGACGATGACGTCGTGGTGATACATCTTGTCCTCGAGCCGGCCCTCGTATGCGCGATCCCAGGGCGGCGGCAGGAGGATCCCGAACTGCTTGCGTGTCCTCGGCAGCTCGCGTTGCAGCCGCATGAGCGTGTCGCGTCCGGCGTTCCAGATCGGCGCGCGCTTCGACGACAGCACCGCTGAGAAGACGAGTGGCATGAGCTGCTTCGCGCCCTCGCTCGCGAGATCGAGATCTCCGCTGAAGAGGACACCGCCGGACTTGCGCACGAGAACGACCGTCGCGCCCTGTCCTTTGTTCTTCACGCGGAAGACACGCGTGTCCGGGCGCACGAGGTCGTCTGGCTTCAGGACGAGGTCCGCGCCGCCCTGCACCGCGGCGGCATCGTCTTCGTGTACCGCGATCTGGACGCCGAGCGTCTCGCGATAGCGGTGCGCCTCGGCCGCACGGGCGGCGTTCGTCGCGAGCAGCAGCGACGCGCGTCCGGCGCCCTGGATGAGTCGCAGCGCGCGCTCGCTGTAAGGGGGAATGTCGATGAGGAGGTTGCCGCGCGCCGCATCGAAGACGATGTACTGCCGCTCGTCCTCGAGGGGCGCGTACAGCTCGAAGATCCACGAACGAAGCTGCTGGATGTCCATGGAGGGCCTAGCCTACAAGTTCAGGCAGCACGAGCGTTCCATCGACACGCGCGACGCCACGCTTCGCTTCGAGACGCAGGGTCGTGCGCTCGGTCTGCTCGTCGTCCCAATCGAAGAGGCGCTTCACCTGCTTGGTCGTAACGCCGCCGGCGAGCTCGAGCAGCCGTCGCAGCAGCGCGGTCATCGCATCGTTCGACGAGATCCGCTCCGCGCTCTTCACCGTTTCGGGATAGCGCCGCACGAACAGGTCGTAGGTGTAGTTGTAATCCTCGCGACCCTCACCGACGGCTTTCACGCGCGCGACGTACATGAGTCGCTGGAGCTCCTCCACCGCCTTCGCGTAGTCGGCCTTTCCCTCCTGCGAGGTGATGCCCAGATCCGCGCGCAGGCGCTTCGTCTGCGTCTCGCCACGCTGCGAGAGATAGTCGATGACGCGGCGCGCTATGTCCGAAAGCCGTCCTGCGCGGACGTCCTCGAGGTGGTCGTCGGGCTCGCCGGCGCGCCCGAACGTCGCGTAGAAGGTCGGCAGCAACTTCATCGAGACGAACGTGGGCTTCCTCACGAGCAGCTTCCCGTAATAGAGACGCTTCTCCTCGGGGAGCTCATCCTTCCAGCCCCACATCCAGCCCCATTTGCGGTCGTCGCTGTTCGTCGACAGGTGGTCGAAGCACGCGGGTATGGGTGCGTCGCCCGACCGGAGCGTGAACGCGAAGCAGAAGCCGAACGCGTCGACCATGGTGACGAGCTGATCGGCGTTCCGCACTCGGTGGACCCCCTTCACCTTCGCGCGGTGCGCTTCGAGCGCGTCGTCGAGCTTCGCGGCCTTGCGGCGGGGCGCCTCTCGCAGCTGACGTGTCGCGGCCATCTGGTGCTCATACTGTGGCGCAATGGGGCTGAGGGTGGGGATCATCGGGACCGGGTTCGGCGCGCGCGTACAGGTCCCCGGTTTCCGCGCTGCGGGCTATGAGGTCACTGCGATCTGCTCGGCGCGAATGGATCGCGCTCGCGCGGCGGCGGACCAGGCCGGCATCCCCGTCGCGGTCGACATGGTGAACGATCTCGTCTCGCGCGACGACGTCGACGTCGTGTGCGTGGCATCGCCGCCGACCCTGCATCGCGAGCACGCGCTCGCGGCGCTCGCCGCGGGCAAGCACGTCCTCTGTGAGAAGCCGATGGCGCGCGACACCGGCGAGGCGCGTGAGATGGTCGCCGCGGCCGAACGAGCCGGTGTCGTGCACGCGATCGACCACGAGTTCCGCTACACGCCCGCGCGGTCCAAGGTGAAGGAGCTCCTCGAAGGGCGTGCCATCGGTGAGATGCGGCTGGCGTTGGTGATGGAGATGACGGGAATGCTCGTCGACCCGGCGCGTCCCCGTCAGGAGTGGTGGCTCCGGCGGGACCGCGCCGGCGGACTCCTTGGCGCGATCGGCTCGCACTGGATCGATTCGCTGATCTGGTGGCTCGGCGCCGTGGATCGCGTGTCGGGTGAGCTCGGGATCTCCGCGAAGACGCGACCGACGACCGATGGAGGATCCGCGCGGGTAACTTCGGACGACACCGCGCAGCTCCTGATGCGCATGAGCAGCGGCGCGATCGCGACGATCCAGCTCTCGAGCGCGGTCCACCATCCGTCGCGCCGCGTGATCCTCTACGGCAGCGACGGGACGATCGTCCTCGGAGGAGATGGACGCGTGCTGCTCGCCCGCGGATCGGGCGCGCTCGAGGAGATCCTTCCGGCGAGCACGAATGACGGCGCGTTCCCCGATCTCGCGCGTCGCATGCGCGAGCACATCGAGGCCGGTCCGACGGGAAAGGACGACGCGCCACATCCGACGTTCGCCGATGGGCTGCGCGTGCAGGAGGTCATGGACGCGGCGTACCGCTCCGCCGAGGTCGGCGGCGCCGTCGCGATCGCTAGCTGAGGAACATCGCGACGATGCCCGCCGCCGTCGCGACGGTCATCGCGCGCCGCGAGCTCCGGTGCAATGATGCGAACTCACGCCGCAGCGGGGCGTCGTCGCGGAGATCGTCCCAGCCTGGCGTCTGCGCGCGGATCGTTCGCGCCACGGGACTCGCCCACGCGCTCGAATACAGCGTCGCGCCGCACAGGACGAGCAGCGCGAGCCACCGGATGACCAGACGCGTCTCCGGCGCGCCGGTCACCTCGAACGCCGTCGCCTTGAGGACGCTCGTGACAACGATGAGGACGACGCAGAGGATCGCCAGTCCGTCGTAGCGGCCGAGAACAGCACCGAAGATCGTGCCCGCCTCGCCGCGCGAGCGGACCGACGCGAAGATCGCCGGCGCCGCCGCCAGGCCCAGGACCACCGCGCCTCCGACAAGGATCGCGAGCGCGAGGTGATACACGAACTGGAGCGTGTCGAAGTACAGGGTTTCGATGCGTGCATATTGGACAGAAAGGAATTCCCGACCACCAAGGTCGGTTTAGGATTAGGACAAGGGAGCACGAATGCCGACGTACCGCGACTACTTCGCCGAGATCAAGAAGCGGGTCAAAGAAGCGACGCCGCAGCAGGTCGCTGACCTCCTTCGCGCCGGCGACATCCAGCTCGCTGACGTTCGCGAGAAGAACGAGTGGGACGAGGGCCATCTCCCCGGCGCCGTGCACCTGCCGAAGAGCTACCTCGAGCAGTGGGCGGAGGACCGCATCCCTGACAAGGACAAGGCCACGATCCTCTACTGCGCCGGTGGTGTGCGCTCCGCGATGGCCGCCGACACCCTCGCCGAGCTGGGCTACAGCAACGTCGTCTCGATGTCCGGCGGCTTCAACCGCTGGAAGGACTCCGGGCTCCCATGGAAGAAGCCCGACGCCGGGCTCACGCCGGAGCAGGCCCAGCGGTACAGCCGGCACCTCCTGATCCCAGAGGTCGGCGAAACGGGCCAGCTGCAGCTCCTCCGGAGCAAGGTCCTGCTCATCGGCGCCGGCGGCCTCGGGTCGCCCGCGGCGCTCTACCTTGCGGCGGCGGGCGTCGGAACGCTCGGCATCGTCGACTCGGACGTCGTCGACGCGACGAACCTCCAGCGCCAGATCCTCCACACGACCGAGCGCATCGGCGAGCCGAAGACCGAGTCCGCACGGCAGACGCTGGAAGCGCTCAACCCCGACGTGAAGATCGTCGGATACCAGGAGCGCCTCACGAGCGAGAACATCGACCGCATCCTCTCCGAGTACGACGTCATCGTTGACGGCGCCGACAACTTCCCCACGCGCTACCTGCTGAGCGACGCGTCGGTGAAGTGGAACAAGCCGATCGTGCACGGCAGCATCTATCGCTTCGAGGGACAGGTCACGGTCTTCAAGCCGAACGAGGGTCCGTGCTATCGCTGCCTCTTCCCCACACCACCGCCACCGGAGCTCGCTCCGTCGTGCGCCGAAGCCGGCGTTCTCGGCGTACTGCCCGGCGTCATCGGGACGATACAGGCGAACGAGGTCATCAAGCTCCTGCTCGGGATCGGCGAGCCGCTCGTCGGGCGATACCTGCTGTTCGACGCCCTCGAAGGTTCATTCCGCGAGGTGCGGCTGCGTCGCGACCCGAAGTGCCCGGTCTGCGGCGAGAATCCGACGATCACCGAGTACATCGACTACGAGGGCTTCTGCGCGTCGCCGTCCGAGTGGCAGGCGCAGCACGCTCCGAAAGTGAGCACCCCGGCCGAATAGCCGTCCCATATCCTCTAACTGGATGGGTGTGATTCGGGTCCTAAGCCTCCTGGCCGTGCTGGTCCTCGCCTGCAACGGCGCGGCGCCGGTCACGACGACGTCGCCCACGCCCACAGCCTCCGTCGACATCAAGCGCACGAAGCTGGACATCAGCTACGCGTCGCTGAGCGACCAGGACGTCCACAAGGTCTCGAGCAAGAAGATCCTCGAGGGCGCGATCAACGCGATCAACGCGGAGATCAAGAAGACCGGCGGCAAGGGCGAGATGGCGATGATCGACTTCCAGGATGTCCAGGAGACGACCGTCCCCGACTTCAAGAAGTTCGCCGACGCCGCCGCGGGAGTGAAGGCACTCAACCCCCAGATCACCGCCGATCGCTTCGCCGACGTCGCGATCGAGGGCATGATGAGCGCGACGCCGGACTGCCACACCTACTACGTCGACAAGAGCGATGGTGTGCATCGCTCGCGGCCTGTTCCGGCGAGCGGCCAGGTCGCCAGCGTCCCGACCACCGGGACCTCGCTCGGCGGACCGGACGAAGCTGGCCTCATTGGACGGATGCTGCCGGGCGGCATCGTCTACATCACCTGGCACGAATTCGTCGTGACCGGGACATACAAGATCTTCGACGAGGTCCGCAAGATGATGGACAAGGGTCTCGCCGCCGGCGGGAAGGCCTGGCTCTTCGACCTCCGCGGCAACGTCGGCGGCTTCGACTCGGACACGATCGCGTCGTTCTTCCTCAACGGGGAGAAGATGCTCAATGTCGTCTACCGGGGCGGCGGCGCCGCCGCGTCGACCAGCGCGCGCAAGGAATGGCGGCTTCCCGAGGCCTACCAGCTGCCGCTCGTGATCATCCTCAACGACCGCGGCGGATCGGGGCCCGAGGTGCTCGCTGCCGACCTCAAGGAGAACAAGCGCGCCACCATCGTCGGTGGCAAGAGCATCGGCTGCATGGGCGCCACATCCGTCACGAACATGACCGACGGCTCGAGACTGGCCGTCGTGACCCAGGAATTCACCGGCGCGCAGACCGGCACGGTGTTCAACAACGTGGGTGTCATCCCGGATGTGGCCGCCGACGACGCGACCGCGATCAGCAAAGCGATCGAGATCCTCAAGCAGAAGATGTGATCGCCTTCCGTCTCAGACGAAGGCACGCTCGCCCGCCGAAAAACTGACCCAGAGGTACCAGTACCGAGGTCCCCTTCGTACGCCTCGCGCCCGAATCGGGTCGCGCTGTGACGGTTTTGGTACCGCTAATGGGTTGGCGGCTCGCCTTCCGGTCGATATGGTCTGCGCACAGATCACCTGAGGAATCACCGAGGACGGGATTGGGGGGCCATCACGTCGTGACAGTCGTAGCAGCAAGGGTCGACTCGCTTCCTTCCCTCGAGCAGATGGGGCCGGTTCCGGACGTCATCGAGCGCGCTCGCGGTGGCGACCGGTCGGCATTCGCGGATCTCTACGACACGCACGTCGACGCGGTGTACCGCTACATCCTGTACCGCGTCCGTGAGCCCAGCGACGCCGAGGATCTCACGAGCGACGTGTTCACACGTGCGTTCGCGAACATCCACCGCTACCGCTGGCAGGGCAAATCGTTCCTCGCATGGCTCTACACGATCGCGCGCAACGCGGTCACCGACCGCCGTCGCCGTCAACGGCCCACCGTCGACCTCGAGAACGCGTTCGGTCTCGCCGAAGATGGCCCGACCGCACACGAGCACGCGGTCCGTGGTGAGGAGGTCGATGCGCTTCGCGGTGCTGTGAAGCATCTGACGACCGAACAGCAGGAAGTTCTCGTGCTGCGCTTCGTCGAGAACATGTCGAGCCGCCAGGTCGCGAACATGCTCGGCAAGAACGAAGGCGCGATCCGCGCACTGCAGTTCCGCGCGCTTGGCCGTCTGCGCAAGCTCATGACGACCGAGGTCGCCTGAGCGGCTGAAACTCAGCGGCTTCGGCGGACATAGACTCGATTAGATGCGGCCTCGCGCACTCCCCCTGCTCGTCACCCTCGCGTTCTTTGCTTCCGCTTGCGGTCTGCTGCCCGCGGATCTCCAGCACGAGCTGCTGCCGTCGCAGACGCAGTACAAGACCGCTGAAGCCGCGTATTCGGTCCTGATCGAGCGTCACGTCGACAAACCCACGCCCCAGCAGCTGATCCCCGGCGCGCTCGACGGGGTGACGAAATACCTGAAAGACGCCCAAATCGACGCCGCGCCGACCGTCGACCGGCCGACCCTCACCGGCAGCGTGTGGTCCGATTTCGCCAAATTCACAGCCTCGCTCGACGCGGTCGTGCAGCGTTACCCGACGACGGACAAAGCGCTGATGGAACGGGCCGCGGTGGACGGGATGGCGCGCGCGATGAACGAATGCCACACCTACTACCTCGATCCGAACCGCGCGAAGGGCTTCAACCAGCGGCCCGCTCCGGTGACCGGGATCGGCGTGACGATCTTCCAGCCTGACCCGAATCAGCCGATCGAGGTGATCGACGTGATCGCCGGCACGCCCGCGGAAAAGGCAGGCGTGAAGAAAGGCGACAAGTTCATCCGCGTGAACGGCGAAGACGTCAAGGCGCTCACGACGGACGAGGTCGCGAACAAGGTGCGCGGCCCCGAAGGAACGCAGGTCACGGTCACGTTCCTGCGCGGCACGCAAGAGGTCGAGTTCACGATCACGCGCGCGCGATTCCAGAGCCCCCTCATCATCTCGCGCATGGAGAGCGACTCGATCGGCTATCTCTCCGCGAAGCAGCTCATCTCGACCGTCGCGGACGACATGGCGGCGGCTGCGCGCACGCTTTCGGCGCAGGGCGCAACGGCATGGATCCTCGACCTTCGCGACGACCCGGGCGGCGAGCTCACGGTCGCGGTCAACGTCGCGAGCCTGTTCGTGCAGCGCGCAACGCTCGTCTATCAGATCGGCCGCGATGGCCAGCGCACCGCAGTGGACTCCAACCCGAGCAAGTACCTCGGGCTGAACAAGCCGCTCGTAGTGCTCGTGAACAAGAATTCCGCTTCAGGCTCAGAGATCATCGCCGCCGGCATCCAGGCCAACGGCACCGGGACGGTCATGGGCACCCAGACGGCTGGTTGTGTGGGCACCGGACAGCCGCGCGAGCTTCCCGACGGGGGTCTGCTGCTGGTCACCCTGACCAAGATGCAGGACGCCAAGAGCGGCGCTGACCTCAACGGGCCGGGCAAAGGCGTCGTGCCGGATAAGGTGATCACGGACCCGGCCGACCAGCAGCTCCAGGCCGCGATCACCTTCCTGCGAGGCCACGTCTAGCTCTGCAGCCCCAGCGCGACGAGGCCCGCGACCAGCACCGCGACTCCCACGTACTGGTTCGGCGCGAGCCGCTCGTGCAGGACGGCGATCGCGAGCAGCGCGGGGATCAGCGGGTAGGCGCCACTGCCGGTCATGACGAATGACGCGAATCCCGAGGCGATCCCGAGCGACAGCAACACATTCGCACCGGTATCCAGCACGCCGACGACGACGATGAGAACGAGCGCTCGCCGGTCCCGCAGCGGCGCGAACGAGGGGCGTCGCACCAGGACGTAGCCGAGGAGCAGCAGCACGCTGAAGGCGCGGAGCGGCAAGATCATGCCGAGGCCGTCGGTCGCATGGACCGCCGCGGCGTAGAGACAGGCCCAGACCGCGAAACCGAAGGTCGCGACCAGTCCGTAGCGAACGCCTTCGCTGGGCCGGCCGAGCGTCTTACGGACCTCGCCGAAATCGGTCGACGCGACGACGACACCGACGAACGTCGTGGCGATCGCGACGCCCTGGCCCGTGGTGAGTCGCTCGCCGAGAAGGACCACGATGAGGACCACCGCGAGCGCCGAGTAGCTCGCGACCACCGGACTGACGACCGCGATCGGGCCGAGCGCCAGCGCGCGATAGAGCGCGGCGGCGGACGTGACGCCGATGATCCCGAGGACGAACCCATATCCGACGAGCTCTGGAGTGAGCACCGGCCAGCGGCCGAGGAGCGCGAGCACCACCGCATAACCCACGAGGCTGATGCTCTGCATGCCGATCGACGTGAGCGCGACACCGACGCGACGGGTGGCCATCGCGGCCGCGTAGTCGCCGAAGCCGAACGCGAGGGCCGCGCCGACGCCGTAGAGGAGAGCTTCGATGCCTTTCTCATCGCAGGGGGAGACCCCCTGCGACCCCCCTACACGACTAGCTGGCGGGGGGCGCGCGTCAGGTTGCGCGAGCCGGTCTCGGTGATGACCAGCATGTCCTCGAGGCGCACGCCGCCGAGCTCCGGCAGGTAGATGCCGGGCTCGACGGTGACGACGTCGCCGGCTGCGAGCGGCTTGGTGCCGGAACGCCCGACGGTCGGCATCTCGTGGATCTCCAGGCCGACGCCGTGCCCTGTGCCGTGGATGAAGCCGCGCGGCACTCCGCCGTTCTTCGAGCGCTGCTGCCCCGGCCGCAGCGTGTCGTATCCGGCCTCGAAGATGATGTCCTCGACCAGCTCGTGCACTTCGCGGCCCGTGACGCCGGGACGCAGTGCCTTGATGCCGGCGTCCTGCGCGCGCTTGGTGACCTCGTACATCTTCACGATCTCCGCGGGCGGCTCGCCCTTCGAGACGGTGCGCGTCATGTCCGCCCAGTACCGCGTGGTCTTGTTCTGCGGGAAGATGTCCATGACGATCGCCTCGCTCGCGCGCAGCGGGCCCGAGCCGATCATGTGCGGGTCGGCGGCCTGCTTTCCCGGCGCGATGATCGCGCCCTCGGACATGCAACCGAGCTCGAGCAGCCGCGACTCGACCACCGCGCGCAGCCGCTCGGCGGTGAATGTCTCGCCGTCGAGCTCGAGCGTCCCGTCCTTGCGAACGGTCGCCCGCCGGACGGCGTCGACGCCCTTCGCCCACGCGTCCTCGGTCGCGCGCTGCGTCGCCTCCAGCGCCTCGATCTCGTCGGGCCGCTTCGCGCGCCGTCGATCGCTGAGCTCGCGATCGATCACGAGCTCGACGCCCGCGCCGCGCAGTCGCTCGGCCATGCCGAGCGGGAAATACGGACCGACCGCGACGCGCCGCAGGCCGCGCGCCTGGAGGAACCGGTCGATGACGGCCGCGTCGAGCTCCTCGCGCGTGGTCGCCGTCTTGGAGAACTCCGTCGCGCCGAAGTCGACGATGTTGAACACCTCGGCGGCCCGCGATTCCTTTCGCGCGCGGCCCTCTTCGAGCGGGTTCGCGACGATGACGACCTGGCCGTCCTGCTCGAGCGCGATGATCGGATCGGGCGCGAGGAAACGGGTCAGGTGATAGACGTCCGGGAACTTGTACCCGTCGGCGTAGAAGAGGAGGGCGTCGCGCTTTCTGCTGTCCGGAGCGGCCATCGCCGCCAAATCTAGGCTAACGAGCGCGCGTGAGTAGCGGCCGCACGAGAGCGCCGGCACCGCGAGCCAGCTCCTCCAGCTGCTCGCGACAGAGGTCCTCATCCCGTCGTCGCGTGCGCGCGAGTGACTCGAGCCCCGCCACCGCGCGCTGCCGACCTTCGAGCGCGCGCCCCTCGGCGCAGAGCACGGCGGCTTCGGCGCGAGCGAGCATGTAACCCTGAACGGGCCCGCCGTCAGCGAAGCCGAGCCAGGACCGCGCCGCTCGGGCGTCGCCGCGGTGACGAGCCGTGTAGTACGCGGCCTCGGTGAAGAGGATCGCGTCGGCTGCGGTCCATTTCTCCTTCCGCAGGTCAACGGCCGCATCGAGATGCCGGCCGGCCGCTTCGATCTCGCCTCGGTCGAGCGCGGCCTCGTACAGAACGAGCCGCGCGAAGACATCTTCCGGCCATCGCTCCATCGCGCCGAGCAGGGCCGGATCCCATTCGCGCGGCCGTCTGCCCGACAACGCCTCGGCGAGCATCAGCGTCGCGGCCAGGATCTGACCGCATTCGCGGTTGCGCACCAAGAGGGAGAAGATCCGCCTCCCGTCGGCGAGCTGACCGGCGCTGCGGAGCGGCAGGAGATTGAGAGCCCCAAGGATCAGGGACATCTGCGCGACCGCCTGCAACACGGAAAACGGATCGCCAAAGCGGAGCCCTCCGGCAAGCGAGATCATCACCGCGCCGGACACGAGCCCGCTCAGAGGACCGGCGGCAGTGCTCACGATCAGGCCCCAGCGCAGCGGTCCAACGGCGGCGGTGCGGTCGAACGGCACAAGGACCACGCCTGCCTGGAGCGACCGCACCAGTCGCACACGCGGTCGACCGTAGTCACGGATCTCGAGTGGGCCCAGGTGGACCCTGGCAACGCGGAGGCCGACGAGATATCCGGCGACGACGTGCCCCAGCTCGTGCACGAGCACCGCGACGATCAGCGAGACCACGCCAACACCCACCGACAGCGCCATGGCCACCAGCAGCACGATGACGCGTTCGTTCACGGCCGAAATGCTGTGCGACGCGAGCTCTGCCGCGGTGGCAGGACGCGATCAACCGCGGTCGAGCGCATGCTGGCCGGATGCTGAACGGGATCACGTCGCAGCTGAGCGCGCGGCGCGGTCATTTCAAGATGGAATCCGGTCACCACAGCGAAACGTGGTTCGAGCTTGGAACATTGTTCGATGATCCCGATGCGGTCCGTCCGTTCGTGGTGGAGCTTGCGAGACGCCTTTCGTCGCAGCGTCCCGATGCCGTGTGCGGACCGATGACGGGCGGAGCGAGGCTTGCGGGGATGGTCGCCACCGAAATGGGCATCGATTCGATCGTCGCGGAGCGGTCAGAGACGACGGGTGCGACCGGTCTGTTCCCGGTCAGCTACCGGATCGCTGAGGCAGAGCGGCGGACGACGCGCGGGAGAAGGATCGCCATCGTGGACGATGCGATCAGCGCCGGCTCGGCGGTGCGCGGGACGTACGCCGACCTCATCGCGTGCGACGGGCTGCCGGTCGCGCTCGGAGCCCTCGTTGTATTCGGCGGTGCGGCCGCGCGGTTCGCGGCGGATAAGGGCCTCGCGCTGGAGGCGATCGAGCGGATGTCGTTCGACATGTGGCGGCCAGCTGAGTGTCCCCTCTGCGAGGCCGGCGTCGCGCTGGAGACGGCTGCCGCCCGCTCTGGTTAGCGTCGGCGCAACAGCGACAGACCTTCGCCGCTCGCGATCTCGTCGAAGCCGAGCGTCTTCACCGCCGCGACCTCGGCAAGATGTTTCGCCATGTCGCGGTTCACGCTCGGCGCGGCGTAATCGAGGATGACGTACTGAGCGTCACAGACATCGAGGCCGAGCAGGTTGTAGTTGGACCGCCGCTGCGGGATCTGTGTGGTGAAGAAGTCGCGCGACGATACGGCCGCGTCCGATGGGATGGCCCGCACCGCGTTGAGGAACGGCTCGTAGCGCGGCTCGCGGACGAGGATCGGCTGCCCGGACGGCGCGCGGTCCGGCTCGCCGCGGAGGAATGCGTCCGCGAAGTTCAGCGAGAACGGCAGGCCCCCGAAGGCGAATGCGAGGACGAGCGTGCTCACGATGACGCCGCGCGCCACTTGCCTGCGCCACCGCTCGTCCAGCCCCGCGACGCCGAGGATCGACGCGCCCAGGGCGAGCGGGATGAGCGGCGCGCCGTACTGGTTGTGGAGCGTGTGAAAGCCGCCGTAGTCGGACAGCATGAGGTACCCGAGGGTCGGCACGGAGGTCACGAACGCCCACTTCGAACGGAGCGCGAGACCGAGACCCGGTCCGAAGAGGCTCAGGACGAAGACGACCTTCGAGCCGACCTCGCCCTGCCCAAGCACCCGGAGCGCGCGGAGCGGATCGAGAAGCAGCGTCCGCGCGATCTCGCCCTCATCGCGCCCGAGACTCGCGTAGCGGCCGAGGTACTGATAGGGAGCTCCCGCCGCGAACGCCGGGATGATGACCATGAGCGTCACGACGAAGGCGACGACGCTGGCAACGATCACGATCGCGCTCGGCCACCAGCGGCGCTGGAGTGCGAGTGCGACGCCAAAGCCGACCCCGATCACCGCTACCTCCTCTTTGGCGAGCAGCGCCGCGAAGAGACACAGGATCATGGGCACCATCCGGCGTGTCGCGAGGAAGTACAACGCGAATCCGAGGGGCGCAGCGGCGAGCGTGATCTCGTGGAAGTCGTACAAGGCGATGAACGAGAGCGGCGCGCTCAGCAGATACGCCGCGACCCATACCAGACGTTGCTGGCTCGTCGGAAGGAAGCGCCGCGCGAGCAGATAGATCGGCCATATGCCGAGCGCGAGCGCGATCGTCTGGACGACGATCAGCGTCTCGGGACGCGGGACGAGGACGTACACGGGCAGGATGAGCAGCAACGCTGGCGAGAAGTGGTCGCCAAAGAACGAGTGCGGCTCGCAGCGCGCGAGGCTGAGCGTCGACTCCATGAGGCGGCCATGGATGGTGTTCCAGAGGACCTGGTCGAAGACGGCGAGGTCCGACGCGGTCGAGTGGAAGGTCCAGTGCCGCACGAGCGCCAGCCCGCCGAGCAGGATCGTCGCGACAAGAGTGGCGGCAAGCGCGATCCGGCCCTCGGAGCGCGCGAGAAATCCCGAGCGCCCCACCGCCGCCACGACCGAAAACGCTAGCTGAAGTCGCGGCGCGCCGGCCCTGATCTCCCTAGCCCGCCGGGTTCGCGACGCCTTCGAAGAAGGCGAGCTGCGCCGTCGAGTTCGCCTGGCGGACCGGACGCAGCGGTCTGTACTCGGGCGAGTCGTACCACTCGAGAGCGCGCGCGAGCGATGGGAACTCGAGGATCACCGTTCGCGGCCCCGGCCATTCGCCTTCGCGGACCTCGGTCTTGCCGCCGCGCACGAGATACCGGCCGCCGTACTGCGCGATCGTCGCGGGCACCTGCTTCGAGTACTCCGCGTAGCCCTCGGCGTTCTTCACGTCGACGATCGCGATCACATACCCCTTCACAGGCCCACCTCCGTCACGGTCGCCGGAGCGCCGGCGCCTGGATCATGACCGCGATGCCGACCGCGATCGCGAAGAACATCGCGATAGAAGACACGACGATGATCGCGCGCTGGTGCGCCGGCGGATGCCCGCGGCCGGTCGACCGCTGTCCGGCGTTTTCATGCCACGTGGCGAAGGCGAGCCAGCTGATGCCGACGTACGCCCCTCCGAGGATGGCCAGCCAGAACCCGATCCCGAGCAGCCGCGACCCGAGTCGCTCACCCCACACCAGCCAGAGGGCGTGCTGATCGATGAACGTGACGACGCCGCCGACTATCGGCAGCGTCATGAGCCACGCCCACACCGCCTCACCATCGACGCGTAGCCGATCGGACGTGCGGATGCGCGCGATGACGCCGGCGGTGAACGCGAGCATCGCCACGACGCGCCAGGTCACGAGCGTGAGCACGCGGTCGCGACGGCGGGCACGCCACCCTTCCTCGCCATGCTCCGGGAAGAATCGCGAGCGCGGCCGGTCGCGAGGCGATTCGATCTCCTGCGCGATACGCGACCAGAACTCCTCGCGATTAACGAAGTAGCCGCCGTGGTCGAGGATGACGTTCATCCAGTTCGTGACCTCGATGTCCTCGTCCGGCGGGCGGATGTGCGACGGCGTTCGCAGCTCGCCGCCGGCCACCGGGTCGTACGCGGACCAGACGTTGATCCAGTGCATGGTCCTTGGGAGCGACTCGCGCAATCGGCAGGTGCGCGCCGGGATCAGACGCCTATCCCACGCGTTGTTGAGCGCCGACCCGAACGTGACGAATGTCTTCACGCGGGCGAGATCCTCCGGCAGCACCGCGCCGGAGCACAGGGCGTCGTACGCGACGACCGTGCCCTGTGAGTGCGCGATGACCGCGATGCGCTCGCACTGCCGCTTTTCGACGAGGAAGTGGATGGCCGCCGCCACGCTTCCCCGGATATGCACGGCCTGGATGTCATCCCACATGAACGTGTAGAAATCGCCGATCTGGTCCTGCACGAAGTTGCGGAGTCCCATGACCGCTTGCTCCACCGGTCCCGGGATCTGCGCGAGCACGTACAGCGTGAGGATGAGCGGGACTGACAGGATCGCCGCCGAGACGTAGCCGATGAAGAGCAGGATCGACGAGACGACCTCGATGATCGCCTTGGGCGACCCGGGCAGCTTACGGAACGAGTCGACGACGACCTCCGCGAGACGCAGGCATCGCACCACCGCCGACTTCAGTCCCCACCACGTCATCTCGTCGAGGTTCGGCGCGCTGAGTCGCGCGGCCCACCACGCCTCGGCGAGGATCCAGGTCTGCGCGGGATGCCCTTCCGCCGCGCGCAGGTCGATCGAGAAACGCGCCGGACGCTCCGCGACCTCACCGTAGGTCAGGTCCGACGACGCGACGCAGAGGTCGAGCTCGCGCCGCTTGTGCCACTCCTGAAGCCAGCGGAGGAGCGGGCCTCCGAACTCGCGGACGGTGTAGCTCTCCGATTGCTGACCGATGCCGTGGACGAACACCACGCCGACGCGGATCGCGCCTTCGGTCTGCGCGATGAGATGCTGCTCGACCGCTTGGCGCTCCTGCATCAGGCGACCCGCACTCCTCGCTGATACACCGCCCACACGCGCCACAGGGCACGCGGATCGGACAGCGGGTCGCCGTGCACGAGCACGAGGTCCGCGGGCTGACCTTCGTCGAGGTGCCCGGCGTACTCGACGCCATACAGCGCTCCGCCGTTGCGGGTGGCGGAGGCGAGCGCCTCGTACGGCTCGAGTCCCGCGTCAACGAGCAACTCGACCTCCCAGGCGAGATGGCCGGCGCGCACCGACCCGCCGCCGAAGTCGGAGCCGGTCGCGATGGTCACGCCGGCGCGTTTCGCAGCCGCGACCGATGCGTACGCGCCTTCCTTGCGCTTCGCGATGCGCTCCCGACCCTCGGACGCGGCGAAGCGATCGATCGTCGTCGTGCGTGCGAACGTTTCCCACGACGCGAAGACGGACAGCGTCGACACCAGCGTCACGCGGTTGCGCTTCATCGTGAGGGCTATGTCGTCATCGAGCTCCATGCCGTGCTCGATGGAGTCGACGCCGGCCTCGGCCGCGACGCGCGCGCCGGCGAAGTAGCCGGAGTGAGCCGCGACGCGCGCCCCGCGCTTGTGCACCGCCTGGACCATCGCGCGCACGTCATCGACGCCGAACGGTGCGTCCTTCACGCCGCCCGGCGCATCCATGTAGAGCTTCACGAGATCGGCGCCGAGGTCGAGCTGCGACATCGCCGCGGCGACGAGCTCGGCACCGTCGACGCTCACGTCCATGAAGTCGTAGCCCTTGGCGGCGATCCACGTGCCCGCGACGCGGATGTACGGCGCGCCCGGCCTCCCCTTGAGCTCGTCACGCGCGGCGATCGAGACGGGAGCTCCGTCCTTGACGGGCGCGCCGACGTCGCGCGCCCACAGGATGCCGGCGTGGGCGAGACGCTTCGCGTTGTCTCGCGCCACCTGCCGCAGCGCCGGCCCCGGGTCATCGGCGCGGGCGATCCAGTGGCTGCCGCCCTGCATCGTGAGATGGCTGTGGCAGTCGACCATCGCCGGGACGATCGTCGCGCCCCCGGCGTCGATCACCTCGGCGCCGGTCGTGTCGGCCGAGTCGTTCGGGCGTATCCACGCGATCTGCCCGCCTTCGAGCGCCACGCTGACCCCGGTGCGAAGCGATCCCGACGTGCCGTCGGCGAGCGCCGCGTCGTGGAGGACGACCCGTGTCATCGCTGCGCGATGTTAGGCGCAACGGCGTCGGCGTCCGCGGTGGCGTGTCAGCCGAGCGTGCGTGCGAAGAAATCGACGATCATCATGACCAGCTGGTCCGGCGACGGCTGCTCCCTCGGATTCGCGAGGCCGTGTGGACCGCTGTGCACCATCACCAGCGATGTGGTCACGCCCGCGGCCTGCAGCTTGGCGGCGAACTCCTGCGATTGCGACGCCGGCACGGTCTGATCCGCGTCCCCTTGCAGGATGAGGAACGGCGGATCGTCGCTCGAGATCCACGTCACTGGGCTCGCCCTGCTCAGCGTGTCACTCGCGCCTCCCGGAGCCGCGCCGAATACATCGGTGATGACCCGAGTCGCGTCGCTCGGCCACGCGGATGCGGTGAGGTCGGCGGGTCCGAAGAGATCGACGACGGCCTGAAGCCGGCTCGATTCGCTCGCCCACTCGCCCATTTCGAAGCCCGCGCTAACGCCCGCGGTACCCATGAGGCTGACCAGGTGTCCTCCCGCACTGCCACCCCAGGCACCGATCCGCTGCGCGTCGATGCCGTAGGTCGACGCGTGTGATCGGAGATATCGCACGGCGCACTGGCGTCGACGATCTGCGCGGGCCACTTTTCGGAGGGTGCGAGACGATAGTCGATGGACGCGACGACGAAGCCCTTCGCGTTGAGCAGCGGCCGCAGCTGCTCGAGGAACCCACCACCGAGGCGGCTGCCCTTCTCCCAGCCTCCGCCATGCACGTACATCACGGCCGGCACCGGCGCGGCCGGCTGCGGCGAAGGGAGCGAGACGTCCATCGCCAGTGGTTTCCCGCCGTCGGTGCAGTACGTCACGGTCTGGATCTGCGGCTTCGGCACCGGCGTGGCCGACGGCGCCTTCGACACCGTCGCCGCCGAGCCGCCGCAGGCTGCGAGGATGACGGTCACGAGCGCCAGGCGGAGCGTTCGCTTCACACCGTTCATACGGCGCCGGCCCGGGTGGTGTGACGCCAAGGTGTTAGCGGTGCGTGAAATCCGGGGTCAGGCGGTCCAGTCGAGGACCACCTTGCCGCACTGACCCGAGCGGACGACCTCGAACGCCTGAGCGAACTCTTTGGCCGCGAAGCGATGCGTGATCACGGCTGTGATGTCGAGCCCGCTCTGCAGCATCGTGCCCATGCGGTACCACGTCTCGAACATCTCGCGCCCGTAGATGCCCTTGAGGGTGAGCCCGCGGAAGATCACCTGGTCCCAGGCGATCGGGATCTCCTGATTCGGGATCCCGAGCAGCGCGACGCGGCCGCCGTTGTTCATGAACGCGAGCATCCCGCGCAGGGCGTCGGGGCTGCCGGACATCTCGAGACCGACGTCGAATCCCTCGAGCATGCCGAGCTCCTTCATGACCGCGTCCAGCGTCGTCGTCGTGTAGTCCACTGCCAGCGTCGCGCCGAGACGCCGCGCGAGAGCGAGCCGGTACTGGTTGCGATCGGTGACGACGACGTGGCGCGCGCCGACGAATTGGCACACCGCGGCGGCCATGACGCCGATCGGACCCGCGCCGGTGATGAGCACGTCCTCGCCCGCAAGCTCGAAGGACAACGCGCTGTGCACGGCGTTCCCGAGCGGGTCGAGGCATGCGCCGATCTCGTCGGGCATCCCCGGCGGCAGCACGTACGCGTTCGCCGCAGGGACGGCGATGTACTCCGCGAACGCACCCGGCCGCTGCACGCCGATCCCGACCGCGTTGCGACAGAGATGACGGCGCCCGGCGCGGCAATTCCGGCAGTGCCCGCACGTGACGTGGCCCTCGACGGCCACGCGCTGGCCCGCCTCGAAACCGGTCACCTCGCTGCCGATCTCCGCGACGGAGCCCTCGAACTCGTGACCGATGACGAGCGGCACCTTGATCGTCTTCTGCGCCCAGGGATCCCAGTTGAAGATGTGCAGGTCCGTGCCGCAGATCGACGTGTAGTGGACACGCACGAGCAGGTCGTTGGGACCGATCGCCGGCTTCGGCACATCCTCGAGCCAGATGCCTGGCTCCGCGCGGCTCTTCACGAGCGCGCGCATTAGATGACCCCGAGTGCGCGACCGACCTTCGCGAACGCTGCGACCGCGCGTTCGACGTGCTCGGGCGTGTGCGCCGCCGAGAGCTGCACGCGGATGCGTGCCTGACCCTGCGGCACGACCGGGAACGAGAAGGCGATGACGTAGATGCCTTCGGCGAGCAGCCCGTCCGCCAGGGCGCTCGCGAGCTTCGCGTCGCCGAGCATCACCGGAACGATGGGATGTTCGCCCGGGACGAGCCTGAAGCCATTCGCCGTCATGCCCCTCCGGAAGCGCGACGCGTTGGCGAACAGCCGCTCCCGAAGCTCGCCGGCCGATTCGATCAGGTCCAGCACGGCGATAGAGGTCGCGGCGATCACGGGCGCGAGCGTGTTCGAGAACAGATACGGCCGGCTGCGCTGGCGGAGCAGCTCGACGATCTCGCGCCGACCGCTGGTGTATCCACCCGAGGCTCCTCCCAAGGCCTTGCCGAGCGTGCCGGTGAGCACGTCGACGCGACCGACGACGCCGCGCGCCTCGTGCGAGCCGCGGCCGTGCGCGCCCATGAAGCCAACGGCATGCGAGTCGTCGACCATCACCAGGGCCTTGTGCTTCTCCGCTAGATCGCAGATCGCTCCAAGGTTCGCAACGATCCCGTCCATCGAGAACACGCCGTCGGTCGCGATGAGCTTGAAACGGCACGACGCCGCTTCCGTCAGCTGGCGCTCAAGGTCGGCCATGTCGTTGTTCGCGTATCGGAAGCGCTTCGCCTTCGACAGACGAACGCCGTCGATGATGCTGGCGTGATTCAGCGCGTCGCTGATCACCGCGTCTTCGTCCCCGAGCAGCGTCTCGAACAGGCCGCCGTTCGCGTCGAAGCACGAGCCGTACAGGATCGTGTCCTCCGTGCCGAGGAAGCGCGTGAGCCGGTCCTCGAGCTCCTTATGGATGTCCTGCGTGCCGCAGATGAAGCGAACGGACGACATGCCGTAGCCCCAGCGATCGAGCGCCGCATGCGCCGCGGCCAGCACCTTGGGATCGTCGGACAGGCCCAGGTAGTTGTTGGCGCAGAAGTTGATGACCTCGAGATCCGGCCGCACCGCGATCTCCGCGCCCTGCGGCGAGCTGATGACGCGTTCCTTCTTGTAGAGACCGCTCTCGCGGATCGAGGCGATCTGGTCGCGGACCAAGTCGAGGAAGCGCTGATCCATCGCGGCCAGCATCATGGCACGCCTCGGTCAGGTGAGGGCGAGCACCTTCTTGATCGCGTTGATGAGCTCGATCGGGCCGAACGGCTTGAGCAGGTAATCGGACGCCCCCACCGCGCGGCCCTCGGCCACGTCGGCGGCCTTGTCGTGGGCGCTGAGCATGACGACCGGGACATCCCGGGTCAACGCGTCGCCCTTCAGCGTGCGGCACACATCGAAACCATCCGGCTTGAAGCCCTCGAATGTCACGTCGAGCAGAACCACATCGGGCTTCGCCGTCTTCACGAGCTCCGGCACCACGCCGGGATCGCCGGTCTCGACGACGCGCCACCCCTGACTCGACAGCGTGATACGGACAAGTTCACGCATGTGGTTGGAGTCGTCGGCAACGAGAACAGTGAGCACCCTCGGTCGGACGATAGCAGCGCGGCGGAGCGGTGGCTCCTGGGCCACCGCTCCGCATCGCCAGATGCTTAGTTGGAACCCTTTTCGACGCGACTGCCGTGGATCTCGCCACGCCACGCGCCGGTCGGCGCGCCGCGCGACTCGACGAACTTCTTGAACCGCTCGAGGTCGCCGCCCACGCGGCGCTCCAGGAAACCGAGCGCGTCTCCGACCTTCTCGGTCGCGTCGCGCGGCTCGTAGGTGAGCTCGAGGGTCACTTTCGCCTGGCCATCGCCCTTCGGCTGGAACGTCACGGATCCGGCGTTCATCGCGCCAGTGACGCTGTGCCACGCGATGTGGCGGTCTGGGACCTGGTCGGTGATCTCGGCCTCCCACTCCTCATCCTTGCCAGCGATCTCGGCGTGCCAGCGGAGGCGCTTCTCGTCGAGCTGGATGACTTCCTTGACGCCCTCCATGAACTCGGGGAATGACTCGAACTGCGTCCACTGGTCGTACGCGACGGTGGCGGGAACATCGACAACGATGTCCTTCTCGATGCGTGCCATGTCTATCTCCTTCTACGCGGTATTGATGAGCTCGGCGACCGGACCTCGCCAGGTCTGGAGGAAGTCGTGCGCGTCGAGGACGTCGTCCTTCGTGAAGGCCGGCGTCTTCACTCCGTCTTCGCGCTCGACGATCGCGACGCTTGACTCACCACACACGGTGCATGCGAGCTTCACGACGAGCGTCTGAGGCTCGGCCGTGATGCCGTGTACCGCGCAGCTGGCGAGTCGTGCGCCGCAGGCTGGGCACTCCATCGTGCGGATGCGCTCCAGGATGGCCCCGATCCAGTCCACAGCCGTTTCGACTGCAACTCCGGCGCCACAGCGCGGTGCGCTTGGCCGCAGAACGACCAAGCGCCCCCCCGCGGAGGCCCGTCAGAGTTGAGACGGGCCCGGGTCTACGGGTCCGTGACCAGCCGCAGCCCTCATGGGAAGCCATTCGTCAGCGAGTAGCGCGCGATGACTTGGTTCCTCTGATCAGAGATGACGATCGTCGCGTTCTTGTGCTCGAACTGCCCTGCGGCGATCCGGAACGCCCACTTCTGCAGCTCGCTGGCCCCGCTGAAGCCTTGCTTGAGCACGAGGTTCGGGTACTTCATTCGACGACCTCGATCTCGATGCTGAGACCCGAGACGGAACGGAAAAACGCGGTCGGCATGCCGTCGAACGTGATCGCGACCTGGAGCGCCGAGAGACGGATCTCATCGTTGCGCGCGGGCGCTCCGGAAGCCGCGGTCCCGAGGACCAGCCGCGTGGCGGAGAGACTAGAGCCCGGGCTCACCCCGGCGTCGCGTCCTCCGTCGGGAAGGCGCCGATGAGCGCGCCGGCAACGCGCGCGTCCGAGACCAGCTCTTCCCACACGCGCTCGAGGGTGTTCGCGTCCGGCCCGTCTTCACCGCGGCGGCGGGCGAGGAGCAGGAGCGCGCACGCTCGCAGCGACGGCGCGGCGACGATGACGCCGTCCGGACCGCGGCCGGTGCTTTCGGCATGCGGCGCGGCGCGATGCGCGGCGATGTACTCGTCGATGTCGTCCGGCGGCGTGCCGAGCAGCGGAGAGCCATCGGCCAGCAGGATCGACACGACGTCGTACGGGGTCATGGTGTGGTTCGCGACGCCGCGGCCGCCGACGTAGAGAACGTCACTCAGTCGCAGCGTGATGCGTCCCTCTGGCGCGAGGGCGTCGGCGCGGGCCAGGATCCGTGTGGCGACTGTCAATTCGGTAGCGGGCTGCTCGCGGATCAGCACCTCTGTAGCGTGGCACGGCGTGGAACCAGAGTGCCAGTCCGCTCGTCCTACTGGCATGCGCCCGATGCTCCTCGCCCTCACGCTGCTCGTCGCCTCCGCCTGCGGCGGCGGTGCGACCGATCGCGTCGCGGACATCGCCGGCATCGTGACCAGCGTGAGCGGGCGCACCGACGGCGTCTCGGTGCTCGTCGAGTCCGACCCTTCGACGCCGACCGGCGGCGCGAAGGCTTCCGTCGCGGTGACGAGCGGAACGCGGATCACCCGTCGTGCTCAGGGCGGCGACGTCGCGGCGACCGCGCGCGAGCTCATTCCCGGTGTGCAGGTCGAGGTCTGGTTCGATGGACCGGCCGCGATGTCCTACCCCATCCAGGCCAAAGCCCTGGCCGTGGTGATCGTCCGCTAGCTCTCTCCGAACCGCTTTCGCAGCGCGGCCATCGTGCCATCGATCGTGCGGTGGTGGCCGACGATGTAGCGAGAAACGAAGCGGAAGAACGCGTTGTAGATCTCGCCGTTCTCCGTGATCGTCAGCGTGCTTCCTTCGGACGTGGCCGCGATCTCGCTTGTCCACGTGCCGCCGAAGTCCTTCTCCCCGACGACACGGCGGACAAGTCGCGCCGGCGGACGGGTCTCGATCGTCTCGAACTTCACGTCCCCCACCCCGCGCGAGGACAGCAGCGACGGATCGTTGATCGCGGCCCACACATCCTCTGCGGGACGGCGGAACGTCGCGCTTCGGCTGGCGACGTGCGCCACGGGCAGCGACCTTCCCGCGAGCGTGATCCCCACGAGGATCAGAAAGAGCACGACGATGATTCCGACGGCGACGTCCACGGCGGGGAAGCCTAGCCGGGTCCTGGTGGCAGTGCGAGACAATCGGCTCTGTCCGTCACATTTGGCGGCCCGGCGGTGCTTTGAAGGAAGAGATGGAAGTGGCTGAGCGTCTGCGTCTGGGAACGGTCCCGGGCCAGGGCTTGCCGCCGGCCTTCGAAGAGCTCTTCCGGAAGGAGTACGCCAGGGTGGTCGCGATCGCTCAGCGCGTGGTCGCCGACGCCGATGAGGCGGAGGACGTCGCACAGGACGTCTTCGTGTCCTTCTATCGCAAGCATCCCGCGGAAGCGCACTACGCCGCGCCGTGGCTCTACGCCGCGGCCGCGCACACCGCACTCAACGTCCTGCGCTCGCGCGAGCGACGCGGCAAGCGGGATGCGGTCGAGGCGCTGCGCCGCGACACGCAGGTACCGGATCCCGCGCAGGCCGCAGAGACGGCCGAGACCAGGTCCGAGGTCCGCGCGGCGCTCGGGCGTCTTCCGGACCGCAGCGCCGCGCTTCTGGTCCTTCGTTACAGCGGGCTCAGCTATGAGGAGATCGCGGCCGCGCTCGGGCTCCGGCAGTCGAGTATCGGAACGCTGCTTCGCCGAGCCGAGGACGCGTTCCGCAAGGAGGTCACGAAATGAGTGACATAGAGGAAATGCTTTCGGTCACAGAGGCGAAGGTCGATACGGAGCGGGCGCTCGCGCGACTGCGCGCGCGCGTCGATGCTGAACGCATCGCACCGGTGAGTCGAGGCGCGTCCGCGCCACGCCGGGTCGCGGTGAACATCTGGGTCCGTGGACTCGCGGCGGCAGCGACGGTCGCGCTCGTCGCGACGCTGCTCACGCTGAGCGGCCTCGCCGAGACGATCCTCACGATCTTCGAGCCCAAGCAGCTCGTGGCGGTGCCGATCACCTCCACAGACCTGAGCAGTGCCTCGAGCTTTGGCGCGTACGGGACGCTGACCTGGACGGAGCAGCCCCGGCCTTACGACGTGCCCGACATCCGCACGGCGGCGCGTGAGAGCGGCATGACCGTGCTGACTCCCGGGAATCTGCCAGCGGGCGTTGGCGCGCCGCGCTACGGAGTCATGCCGAAGACAACGGCGACCTTCACCTTCAGCGCCGCGAAGACCACGCAGGCGGCCGCTGCGCAGAAACGCACACCACCGCCGATGCCGGCGAACATCGACGGGAGCAAGCTTTTCATCACCGGCGGACCCGCGGTCGTCGCGTTCTACGACGACGGCACGAGCACGACCGGTGCGTCCGGGGCGACCGGTGCATCCGGGGCAAGCCCGTTCTCGGCCATGCCAAAGCTGATCGTCGCGCAGGGTAGGCCCCCGGTGGTGCAGTCCGATGGCGTGACCGTCGATCAGCTCCAGAACTATCTGCTGGCGCAGCCGGGCATCTCGCCGCAGCTCGCGGCGCAGATCCGCGCGATCAAGGATCCCTCGAGCACGCTTCCGGTCCCGATCCCGGTCGACATGGCCACCTCGAAGAAGATCACCGTTCAGGGCGTTGAGGGCATCTTCGTCGGTGATTCGACCGGCCTGGGCAGCGCACTGATCTGGCAGAAGGACGGGATCGTCTACGGCGTGGCTGGAGCACTCACGGAACAGCAGGTCCTGGCGGTGGCAAACTCGCTCCATTGATCGACGCGCCCGCGATCCGCACCCAGGAGCTGACGAAGCGGTACGGGAGCATCAACGCGCTCGCCGGTCTGACGATGACCATCCCGCGCGGCGACATCTTCGGGTTCCTCGGACCGAACGGCGCGGGCAAGACGACCGCGGTGAAGCTCCTGCTCGGACTGACGCCGCCGACGTCAGGTGACGCGGAGGTCCTCGGCGCGCCGATCGGCGACCGCGAGGCGCTCCGCCGCGTCGGGTACCTCCCCGAGCTGTTCCGCTACCAGTCCTGGCTGACCGCGCGCGAGGTCCTGGCGCTGCACTGCGAGCTCGCGGGTATCGACCGCGCGGCGTGGCAGCGCGAGATCGAAGACGCGCTCGCGATCGTCGGGCTCTCCGATCGCGGATCGGGTCGTGTCGGGACGTTCTCCAAGGGGATGCAGCAGCGGATCGGTCTCGGTGTCGCGCTCCTCGGCGCACCCGACCTGGTCGTCCTCGACGAGCCGACCAGCGCGCTCGATCCCGTCGGCCGCCACGACGTGCGCGAGATCATCCGCGGGCTTGGCGAGCGCGGCACGACGGTCTTCCTCAACTCGCACCTGTTGAGCGAGGTGGAACAGGTCTGTCACCGCGTCGCGATCGTCGATCGCGGCCGCGTCGTCGCGGAGGGCACGCTCGATGAGCTCCTCGGCGGCGACACCGTGCGCATCCGCGCAACGGGCCTCGATCGCGCGGCAAGAACGGGCCTGGCGCGCCACGGGCGGCTCGACGACGAAGGCGATTGGCTGGTCATACGCGGGATCGACGGCGAACGTGTGCCTGAGATCGTCGCCGAGATCGTGCGGCTGGGCGGTCATGTCTACGCGGTCGAGCCTCGGCATGAGTCGCTCGAGGACCGCTTCCTCCGCCTTCTCGGACAGCCCAACTGATGCTCGCACTCACCATCGCGCGACTTCAGCTTCAGGAGCTGCTGCGGCGTCGACTCTTCCTCGTGCTGCTGCTCCTCACGGTCGTGGTCATCTCGCTCACGACCTGGGGCTTCTCGCGCATCCCGAGCCTCGGTGACTCACGCGGGCGGCCGATGACGGCGGTCGAGATCGCCGCGATCGCTTCGCAGTTCCTGATCCTGGTGATGTTCATGTTCAGCTTCGTGCTCGCGTTCTCGGCCGTGTTCGCGGCTTCGCCCGCGATCTCTGCCGAGGTCGAGTCCGGGATCACGCTCGCACTGCTCGCGCGTCCGATCACGCGGCTCGAGTACGTCGTCGGCAAGTGGCTCGGCCTCGTCGCGACGGTCCTCATCTACGCGGTGCCCGCGGCCACCGTGCAGATGGTGCTCGTGCAGTTCGTCGTCGGATACTCCGCACCGCACCCGATCGAGTTCCTCGCATTCGTGATCGGCGAGGCCATCGTCCTCGTCACGCTGTCGCTGCTCCTCTCCACGCGTTTCGCCGGCATGGTCGGTGGCGTGAGCGGACTCATCATCTGGGGACTCGCCTGGATGGGCGGCATCGTGGGCGGCATCGGCCTCGTGTTCGAGAACGCGACCCTCACGCACGTCGGGACCGCATCGAAGCTCATCCTGCCGACCGATGGCCTCTGGCGCGGCGCGGTGTGGAGCCTCGAGCCCGCGTCGCTCATCGCCGCGTCGCGCGCAGCCGGCGCCGCGGCGGCTGCGAATCCCTTCTTCGCGGCAGACCCACCGCCTCCCGCGTATGTCGCATGGTCCGTCATCTGGATCACCGGGATGCTCGGGCTCGCTGTTTGGAGCTTCATGCGGAAAGAGCTGTGATCCGCGACCGGCACCTGATCCTCGTCAAGCACGCGGTGCCTCAAGTGGATGTCGAGACACCGGCGCACGAGTGGCGTCTGCATCCCGAAGGCGAGGCGGCTGCTGTCGTGTTGGCCGAACGCCTCGTCCGCGCCCGCTACACGGCGGAGAGGATCGTGGCGAGCACCGAGCCGAAGGCGACGCAGACCGGCTCGATCATCGCTGAACGCCTGCGGCTGCCGTTCTCGACGGTGGATGGGCTTCACGAGCACGACCGCCGCGCCGCCGGCTTCCTCGAGCGCAAAGTGTTCGAGGCGCGCATGCGCGATCTGTTCGCGCATCCGGACCAGGTCGTGTTCGGGAGCGAGTCCGCATCTGCGGCACTCACGCGATTCACGGCCGCCGTCGATCGTGTGATCAGTGAGAACGCCAGCGACGGCGACGTCGTCATCGTGACCCACGGGACCGTGATGTCGCTCTTCGTCGCCAAGCGTTCGCATGTGGACGCTAGGGAGCTCTGGGCTTCGCTCGGGCTGCCTTCGTACATCGCGCTCGAGCTGCCGAACTACCGGATCATCGAGGTCGTCGCGTCGATCTAGCTTCCGTGCTTGCGCACTGGGTAGCGCAGGTGCGTGACGCCGACGCCCGGGATCACCGTCGGGTTGCCAAGGACCGCTGGCGTTCCCACGCCATCACTCCGGTGGGCGACGAAGCCGTCGAGCGACATAGACATGATCGCGACGACCTTCGACATCAAGAAGGGCGGGCTGCCGCTGGCGATCGCAGCGTTGTGGCCGAGCGCATCAGGAGCACGGTGGTCGCGGCCATGAGGATCGCCGCGAGGAGATAGGGCGCGCCGGGCAGGCCGAGTCCCGCAAGCGGGCCGACGAACAGCGCGAAGGTCCCGGTGTAGAGCCCGGGGGTCACCAGCGTGACCATCGATCGCAGCGCCGTCAGCGCGCCCTGCAGCTGGCCCTGCTCGTTCGGCTGCACCTCGCGTGTCGCGATCGATTGGAACGGTCCGCCGGAGAGTCCGGCGAGCGAGTAGATCGGCAGCGCGCCCAGGAGCAGCCAGGTCGTGGGCGCGAAGGCGAAGAGCAATTCAGAGGTGATGCCGAATCCGAGCCCCGTGAGGAGCGCGTTGAAATCGCCAAGCCGCTTCACAACCGGACCGACGAGGAAACCATTCACGAGAAGGCTCGCCGCGCCGACGATCGCGAGTGACACGCCGATGGCTCGCTCGTCGAAGCTGAACCGGTACGTGGTGTAGAGGACCCAGGTGTTCGGGATCGCGTCGTGCGCGAGGAACGCGAAGAGCATCGCGACCGTGAGCGACATCAGCACCGGTCGAGAGCCGAGGAAGCGCACCGCGCCGATGGGGTTCGCGGCGTGGAGCCGGAACGGGCTGCGCCGGTCCGCGGGTAGGGACTCGGGAAGGATGAGCGCGCCGTAGACGAAGTTCGCGATCGACAGCGCCGCCGCGGCCCAGAACGGCGCGCGCAGATCGACCGCGCCGAGGAGACCGCCGATCGCGGGGCCGACGATGAACCCGATGCCGAAGGCCGCGCCGAGCAAGCCGAAGCGCGCGGCCCGTTCCTGCGGCGGTGTCACGTCGGCGACGTACGCGCCGGAGATGCTGTACGACGCCGAGGTGGCGCCGGAGACAAGGCGACCGAGGAACAGGATGGGGATGGTCGGCGCGACAGCCATGACGATGTAGTCGAGACCAAGGCCGAGGTTGGAGAGCAGGATCACCGGACGGCGCCCGAATCGGTCGGAGAGCGCGCCCTGCACCGGCGAGAAGATGAACTGCATCAGCGCGCCCGCTGTCCCGAAGATTCCGAAGATCGCCGCTGCGCCCGCCATGTCGCCGCCCTGCAGCTTCAGGATGAGCTGCGGGAACACCGGGATGATGATCCCGAACGAGACCATGTCGAGTAGGACTGTGATGAAGATGAACATGAACGCCGCGCGCGTCTTCGTGATCACACGCGGCATTCTCTCAAGGTCAGCTCAGGCGCGCGCGTCAGTGTGTCGAACGACATGTTCAACAACTTACCAAGTAACATCGGTAACAGGTGCCATCTTGAAACGCGGCACCCGGTATGCGAGGTAGTTACTTCGAAATGAACACGATCAAGGTCGTCGCTCTCCTCACGCTCCTCACGGTCATCCTCATTGCCGGAGCACGCCTGTTCTTCGGCCCGTCCGCGGTGCTCCCCGCATTGCTCATCTCGATGGTCATGAATTTTGGGACGTGGTGGTTCAGCGACCGCATCGCCTTGTCGTTCGCCGGCGCGAAGCCGGTGACCGAAGCCGAGGCGCCGGAGCTGTATCGCATCGTCGGCCGCGTCGCCGAGACCGCGGCCCTTCCGACGCCGCGCATCTTCGTGATCGATCAGCCGGCGCCGAACGCGTTCGCAACCGGCCGCGACCCGCAGCACGCGGTGGTCGCAGTGACACGAGGCATCCTCGAAATAGTCAACGAACGCGAGCTCACCGGCGTCCTCGCTCATGAGCTCGGGCACGTGCGAAATCGGGACACCTTCGTCATGGCGGTCGTCGCGTCGGTCGCTGGAGCGATCAGTTACATGGCTCAGATGGCGCAGTGGTCGATGTGGATGGGTGGTGGAGACCGTGACCGTCGCGACTCCGGCGGGCTCGGGATGATCGGGCTGCTGCTCGGCATCGTCCTGCTGCCGCTGGCGGCGGCGCTGGTGCAGCTCGCAGTGAGTCGCTCGCGCGAGTACGGCGCGGACGACCAGGGCGCCGAGCTGTCACATGATCCCCTCGCACTCGCGTCGGCCTTGCGCAAGCTCGATTCGTACAGCAAGAAGATCCCGCTTCCCGTGAATCCGTCGGTCGCGCCGCTCTTCATCGTGCAGCCGCTGCTGCCAGGCGGGCTCGGCGGACTCTTCGCGACGCACCCACCGATCGCGGATCGCATCGCGCGGCTCGAGAAGATGGCGGGCGCGGAGCTGCCGGCGCAGTTCTAGGGCAGCGGAGTCGTTCCCGGCGCGATGTAGTTGCCGAGGTCGCGCACTGGGGTGCCATCCGCATCGAGCACACGGCGATCGCCCAGCGGGTCCTTGAGCGAGACCACGACCGGGAGGTAGAACGCGATCGCCGGATACGTGCCGGGGCTCTGTCGCAGGTTCACCGTGACGGTGACGGTCTGCGCGTCCTCCTTCACGGTGCGCTCCGCGATCTCGGTCCCGAGGCCGGTCACGATGTTGACGACGATCTTTCGCGCATCGCCGGTGTGCTGGAAGCTGATGATCCGGGCGCTGTGGATCGTCGCGAGGCTGCTCAGCACGAGGACGACGGTGAGGATGGCCAGGCCGATTACTCCGGCGGCGACGACGAAGCGTTGGCCCGTCATCTAATCGACGATCGTCGTCTTGCCGTTCCCGAGGATGGACCAGTGCGTCATGCTCTTGCCGGGCCGGGCCCCGTGCCAGTGCTTGGTGTTCACCGGGATGAACGCGACGTCGCCCGCCGAGACATCGTGGCGCTCGTCGTCGGTCGCGACAAGGCCCTCACCTTCGGTGATGACGAGGATCTGGTCGGTCGAGTGCACATGCGGCTTGTTCACCGCGCCGTTCTTGAAATGCACCTCCGAGAGGCGGAGGTCACGGCTCTCCTCGCCGACGGCGGTCTGGTAATCGACCTCGCCGACGAAGATGGGATTGTCGGACCGCTCGCGTCCGGCCTTGGTGACGCGGATCACCCGCACGCATCGATTCTGGCGCAAACTGGAGCGCGGTGACCGCCCTGGTGCTCATCCACGCCTTCCCGCTCAGTGGCGCGATGTGGGGACACGAGGTCCGCGCGCTGCGCGACGCGGCCGATCCGATCATCGCGCCCTCGCTCCCGGGATTCGGCGGGACCGCTGTGCCGCGCGGTGACGCCTCGATGGACGACTACGCCGACAGCCTCGTCGCCGCAATGGATGCAGCGCGGATCGAGCGCGCGGCGGTCGCCGGCCTGTCGATGGGCGGCTATGTCGCGTTCGCGCTGTGGCGCCGCCACCGCGACCGCGTCGAGCGCCTCTTTCTGGCCGACACCCGCGCCGAGGCAGATACGGAGGACGCGCGCGAGAAGCGTCTGCGTCTCGCGGCGCTCATCCGCCAGCACGGGATCGAGGCGCTGCTGAAGACGCCACCACCCTGGCTGCGCAAGGGTTCGCCTCACTGGGATCCGCTCCTGAAGATGATCCGTGGTCAGACGCCCGATGGCGTCGCGCAGGCAAGCATCGCGATGGCCAACCGCCCGGACAGCCGACCCGATCTGCCGACGATCGACGTTCCGACCGCGGTCGTCGTCGGCGAGGAGGACGAGATCACTCCGCTCGCGATGTCGCAGGTGATCAGCGATCGGGTCCCGGGCGCGACGCTCAGCATCATCCCCGGCGCCGGACACATCGCGAACATCGAGGCGCCCACGGCATTCGAGGCCGCACTTCGCGCATGGCTTCGACGGACGGCGTGATCGTCCGCGCGACGGATGTCGCGCGTGTGTATCCCACGGGCGCCACAGCGGTCTCGGCGCTGGACGGCGTGACGCTCGAGGTGCGGCGGGGCGAGTTCCTCGCGGTGATGGGGCCGTCCGGGTCGGGCAAGTCGACGCTGCTGAACATACTGGCCGGCCTCGAGCGCCCGACCGGCGGGAACGTCTTCGTCGACGGGGTGGATCTCTCGGCCATGGACGAGGTGACTCTCGCACGCTACCGGCGCGAGAAGGTCGGGATGATCTTCCAGGCCTTCAACCTGCTTCCCCGCTACCGCGTCGTCGAGAACGTCGCCCTTCCGCTGGTGTTCGCGGGTATCCCGCGCGAACAGCGCCTCGAACGCGCGCGCGCGGTACTCGATCGTCTCGGCATGGGGCCGCGCGCGGATCATCGCCCGAGCCAGCTCTCGGGCGGCGAGATGCAGCGAACGGCGATCGCACGCGCCCTGGTGACGGAGCCATCGCTGCTGCTCGCCGATGAGCCGACCGGCAACCTCGACAGCGCGAATGGGGAGGCGCTGCTCGCGGTGCTCGAGGAGCTGCATGCCCGCGGGCAGACCGTCGTGCTCGTCACGCACGACGCCGGCATCGCCTCGCACGCGCAGCGCGTCGTGCGCATGCGCGACGGACGGATCGTGAATTGAGAGCATCGGATCTGTTCGATCTCGCGTTCGGCAACTACACGCGCTCGCGGCTGCGCTCGACGCTCACGACGCTTGGCGTCGCGATCGGCACGGCGCTCGTGGTGCTGCTGATCGCGCTCGCGACGGGCGCCGAGGACAACGTGAAGCGCTCGATCTTCTCCATTGGCGACCTGCGGCTCGTCACGGTGCAGCCATTCCAACCGGGTGCGACCGGGCTGTCCGCCGTGCCGCGCACCATCGGCGATGACCATGTCGCGAAGTTCAAGGCGATCCCGCACGCGCAATCCGTCTACCGGCAGTACGACGCGCCGCTCGGAACGCTGCTCGAGGGTGGCGAGGACGCGGCGATCCGTCCGCAGGGGATCGAGGCCGGCGCCCCGGTCGATCGCGGCGACCTTCTCGCCGGCCGGCACCTCGAACCGAACGAGCACGCCGTGGCCGTGATCCCGGGCAACCTCGCACGCCTCGTCGCAGCGACGCCCGACGCGGCCGTCGGCAGGAAGCTGACCCTGCGGCTCGGCGGCGCGGTGAAGCTGGGCAGCACGCGCATCAGCGGGAGCGGAACACCGCGCGATTACATCGTCACGGTCGTCGGCGTTTTCGACGAACAGGCGTCGCAGACGTCGGTCAGGATCCCGCTCGACGACGCGCTGCTTGCTGGCGCGGAGAACCGCGGGCTCACACCCGACTTGGTACGCCAGAACACGGGCTACAGCGGCGTCGCGATCGAGTCCGAGGATTCCCAGTACGTCGCAGAGGTCGTGAAGTCCGTGCAGGAGCTCGGCTTCAGCGCGTTCTCGCTAAAGCAGGTCATCGAGCAGATCGACAAGGGTTTCGGCGTGTTCCGCGGGATCCTCGCCGGCATCGGCGGCGTCGCGCTCCTCGTCGCGGCGATCGGTATCGCCAACACGATGGTCATGGCCGTGCTCGAGCGCACGCGCGAGATCGGGATCATGAAGGCGGTCGGCGCGTCACCGCGCGATATCCGCTCGCTGTTCCTCGCGGAGGCGGCCCTCGTCGGTGTGTTCGGCGGCGTGATCGGCCTCGCGCTCGGGGTCCTCGGCGGACGCGCGATCGAGCTCGTGATCCGCAACCTCAACCCGCAATCGAACCCCGCGCCGATCTTTGTCGTCGACCTGCCGCTCGCGCTTGGCGCGATGGCCCTCGCCCTCCTCGTAAGTCTCATCGCTGGATTCCTGCCGTCGCGCCGCGCGATGCGGATGAGCGCGCTGAGCGCTCTCAGATACGAGTGACCGCGCTCAATCTCGTCCGACTGGCAGGAGCCGCGCTTTGGACCGTCTTGCTGCCCCGTTACTGGCGCGGCGATCTCAGCACCTTCGATCAACGGCAATCCTGGTGGCTCTTCGGCGATGAAGCGTGGCGAGCATTTCGACGCACATATCTGCTTGCGGTGGTTGAAGCGTGGATCATCGCGATCGGCACTGCCCTTCTCCCATTCACCCCAGCGCGTCCGCCAGAGTCCCTGCCGTTCGCGATCACGTTCGGCGCGGGTCTGCTGATCGTGTTCGTCCTCATCAACACGGTGTGGTACTTGAACTGGCCCAAGATCGTTGTGCCGCCGCGGCTCAGACACGAGCGTGGGATGTTCTCGGGCTAGAACGGACCCGCGAGCTCCGGCGGCGCGAAGATGTAAGTCGGCGTCTGCCACCATTGGTCGACGGCCTCGCCGCGCGCCTGATGCAGCAGTGCGGCGATCGTGTCCGGCGGCTGCCCGTCGGCGGCGGCGACGACCACGATCTTTCCCTCACCCAGCGCCTTCGCGTAGCGCCTGCGAATGTCTCGCGGGATGATCCCGCCGGGCAAAAGCTTACGAAGGCGATAACGAAGTCCGCCCCAGCCCTTCCCCGACAGCCACGCGCGACCGCCGGCGACGAGCTCCGCGCGCTGCGAGTTGCTCGCGAGCACGCAGATGTCCTGCTCCCGGACGCCCGATCCGCTGAGCAGCGTCACCGCCTGCACCGCCGCATCGTCGTCGCTGAACGCCGCGGCGGCGACCATTCCGCCCGAGACCGCCTCGAGATACGACGTCGTGGCCACTCGCGAATCCTAGGTGAGCGTGCTCAGGCTCGCCACGCGAGGATCGGGATCCGCATCTCATCGGCGGTCATCCCGCCATGCGATCCGCGGTGCCGGATCGTCTGACCCTCGACCTTCACGATCGACGCCGACAGGTCGCGGTCGAGGAGCGCGACGACCTCACCGATCCGGCGGCGCGCAATCTTCGGGTCGCCGCGCCCAAAGAGTCCGGCGTCGATGAGCTCGTCGCGATCGAGGACGGTCACCAGACCGGGCCATCTCCGATCGATGTACTCACGGACCAACACCGGCCGATCGGTGTGCAGGAACACCAGACGCGGCTCGCCGGCGGGCGGATTGCGAAGCAGGGCTCGGAGCTCTTCGTCGCCGACCATGTCGAGCATCTTGTCGGGATCCGTCGTCGCATGCCCGTGGTCCGCGGTGAGCAACACGAGCGTGTCGCCGGCGCGTCGGTGCCCGAGCGCGCGACGAAGGTCGAGATCGAAGAGCGCGGCCTCCATCGCGGCCTCCTCGCTGCGCGGTCCATAGAGGTGAGAGACCGTGTCGATGCCGGACCAGTACGCGTACACGTAGGAGGGGCGCGGCGCGTGGTCGACGAGCGCGCGAAGGCGCACGCCCATCGACGAAGGCAACACATAGCCGACGAAGCTCGCCTCGGCCGCGTGCATCCGCGTCATCGCCTCCGACCGGAAGACCTCCGGTTCGACGAGGTGCGATGGGATGCTGCGCTCGCGCAGGCGGGCGTGGATCGACGGCACTTGGACGTAGCGGCCCGGATCGATCAACGGATCGTCGAAGTACGACCCGCGACGCATGATCGCCGGTCCCCACCGCAGCATCGCGGTGACCTCGGCGAACTCCTCGAGCCACAGGAAGTACGCGATGTTGCCGTGCTCGAGAGGCGTTCGCGCGGTGTTCATCGTCGTGATCGCCGCCGCGGTCGTTGACGGGAAGACCGTCGTCGCCTCGATGAGCTGGGCTCGTTCGCGTCTGCGCGCCCGATCGCGCAGCTCCGCGAGGAACGGCGTGTCGCCCTGATCGCAGAACATCTCGAGCTGCCACCAGCCGAGGCCGTCGGCGAGGACGACGACGACTTGCCGCACTCCCTCGCGCAGCGCCGGATCGAGGCCCGTGAGCGCGGGCGCGTCGCCGGACTCTCGCGCGCCGAGCACGTCGAGGACGGTCGCTGGAAGGTTCAGGAGTCCCCCGCCGTCGTAGTCGGGCATGACGAATCCGCGCGCGCGAAGACGCTCGACGAGCGGGTGCGGCATCGGTGGACGATACTGCCACGCGATGCGCACGGTCTTCGAGATCGACGGCCTCTTCGATGGCACGAGCACGATCTCCGACGCGGCGATCGTCATCGAGGACGGCGAAATCACGTGGGTCGGCAAGCGCTCGCGCACGCCGAAGACGCCGAAGGGCGAGAAGTCGCGATCGGCGGAGCCCGGAGGCGCCTTCGCCGTACCGGGACTCATCAACTGCCACTCGCATCTCACACTCGACGGCAGCGCCGACTTCGACGCCGAGACCCGGCAGACCGAGGCCGCCGCGGCCCTGAAGGCGTTTCGCAACGCGCGCCTCACGGTACGCAGCGGTGTGACGACCGTGCGCGATCTCGGCGCCAACGGTTCGATGGTCATCGAGCTCGCGCAACAGATAGAGCGCGGCGCGCTCGAGGGCCCGCGCATCATCGCCGCCGCGCGCGGCATCACGATCACCGGTGGCCATGGCCTGGAGCTCAGCCGCATCGCGGACGGAGCGGACGCGGTCCGCGGTGCCACGCGCGAGCAGGTGGCCGTCGGCGCGAGCGTCATCAAGCTCTTTTCGACCGGCGGCGTGCTGGGCGAAGGCGCGGGTCCCGAGCTCGCGGCATACACGCCCGAGGAGACGCGCGCGGCTGTCGACGAAGCCCACCGCGCCGGCATCCGGATCACCACGCACGCGCATGGGGCCGAGGGCATGCGCATCGCAGCGGACGCCGGCGTCGACTCCATCGAACATGCGACGCTGCTCGATAAGCAGACGATCCAGCTGATCAAGGCGAAGGACGTCGCGCTGGTGCCGACGTTCTCGGCTCTGCGCCGCATCCTCGACAACAGCAGCAAGCTTCCGGCGCGCGTCATGGAACGGGCGCGGGTCGTCGCGACGAAGCACCAAGAGGGAGTCCGCGCCGCGCACAAGGCGGGCGTGCGGATCGCCGCCGGGACCGACGCGGGCACGCCGTTCAACACGCACGAGCGTTTCGCGCTCGAGCTGGTCTACCTCACCGAGGCCGGACTCTCACGAACGGAGGCGCTCGCCGCGGCAACACGGGTCGCCGCGGATGTCGTCGGTCGGCCGAAGGCGGGACGCATCGAAGCCGGCTCGTGGGCGGACCTGGTGTTCGTGGACGGCGACCCGCTGAGGGACCTCGCGGTGCTGCAGCAGCTAAAGGCGGTGTGGGTACGCGGAGCGCCGGTCTAACGGACCTCGAGGACAGAACCTGCGCTCGTCGTATTACCCGCACTGAAGATCGAGATCTGTAGCAGGTTGTAGAAACCAGGCGCCGACGGCACCAGGAGATCCGTGGCCATCCGAGCGCCACTGTTGGTAGTCGTGCGTAGCGTCGCGCTCGTCGCAACCGCACCGGCCGGCGGACAGGAAGGCCTCGAGTCGAGCTGTGCCGCCCTCTTGAGGGCCTCGACCGATTCCCAGGGGCCGAACAGCGCCACGCAGAGCTGCATTTCGGACAGGCTGGACGATGGCTCCGTTGCGAGCTGCGGTTCCCACGTGAGGATCAACCTCTGGCTCGGGCTCACCGGCTTCGTCGGCACCTGTAGTACGTACTGGTAGTTCGGATAGCGCTGACTCGGCGACGGCGACGCGCCCAGTGGAACGCAAGACACGCCAAGCAGCGCAACACAGAGTAGGAGGCGAGTCACGCGGCCATCCTATTCGCGCGATGGGCGGACATCGGGTGTGCCCGCGCGGCTAGACGCGCTCCAACCGAGCGTGCGCACGCTCGAGCTCTTCGCGGAGCGAAACCTCGTCGCCGAGCGGCGCGGAGCAGACCGTACCGATGCAGACGTATGCCGCGGTGCGCTCCGATGGGAAACCGAGCTGCGCGAGGCGCGCGCCGTCCTCATTCGGAACGATCCGCTGGACGCTGCGTGCCGGGTCGTCGACGGAGCGCGCAGCGCCCCAGAGCGCGTTCGCGGTCGCATCGCCCTTGGGACCGACAACGGTGATCGCGAGCGGCTCGGTGAGCGCCCGCGCGATCGAGTTCGCATAGGACGACGCGAACTGGCCCCAGCCGCGATATGAGCCGACGAACGAGCGCAGCGCGCGCACCGCCATCTCGCGCCACCGATCGTCGCCGGTGAGCGCGGCGAGGCGCATGAGTCCATCCGCGGCCATCGCGTTGTCCTCGATCGGCTTCTCGCGGAGCGCGACGCGCCCCGGCTCGGCGCGCTCTGGCGCATCGAAGAAGCCACCGTCCGCGGCGTCCTCGAGCCGGTCGCGTATCGCGGTCGCGGCCTCCACAGCGCCGCCGAGAGCGCCGAGATGCTTGCCGGTCTCGTACTCGTCGAGAGCCGCCTGGAGGAACGCGGCCCAGTCGCTCAGGAGATCGGCGACCTGCGGGCCGTCGCCACGGTCGAAGTGCATGAGCCGACCGTCTGGCGCCACGCGCATCCGCGACGCGATCGAGCGGACCACCTGATGCGCGCGCTCTTCGATCGTCTCATCGCCGAGCGCCGCGGCAGCGGCGACGTAGGCGGACACGGCCAGGGCGTTCCAACCCGTGTAGACCGTCTTGTCGACGAACGGCGCGCCGTGCTTCTCGCGGCCGGCGGCGTCCAGCTCGTAGTAGACCTCGTCGGCGTCCTGCGATCCGGCGAATGCCTTCACGTCATCGCGCCACAGGACCGTGTCCATCCAGCGGACGACGTCGCGCACGACGGCGTCGTATCCCGCCTGCGGGAACGTGCGATGCGCTTCCGCATAGACCGCGAGGAGCTCCGCGTTGTCCTCGAGCATCTTCTCGTAGTGCGGGACCTCCCACTCGCGTGTCGTCGCGTAGCGGAAGAACCCGCCCTCGATCTTGTCGTGCATGCCGCTCGCGGCCATCGCTCCAAGCGTCTTGTGGAGCATGTGCGCGATGTCGGGATAGCCGTGGCGGCGGTACTCGTCGAGCAGGAAGCGGATGAGCCGGACCTGCGGGAACTTCGGAGAGCGACCGAAGCCGCCGAACTGCGGGTCGTACTGGCCGCGGACGAGCGCTGCCACCGTGTCGACGATGTCCGTCGAGAGCTCGCCGGTCTTTGACTTGCGCGCCTCCGACTCCTGCGCCCGCAGCTCTACGACACGCTGTGTGATCTCCTCGCGCTTGGTGGACCACACCTCGTCTACACCGTTGAGCGTCTGCCACATCTGCTCCGGCGGGACGTACGTTCCGCCGTGGATGATCTCGCCCTCCGGTGTGAGGAAGACCGTGCTCGGCCAGCCGCCCATGTTGTAGCGGCGGTTCACGTCGGGCCGCTCGTCGTTGTCGACGCGGACCGGCACGAACTTCTCGTTGATGACCTTGATGATGTCGCCAGAGCTGTAGCTGGTCTCGTCCATCACGTGACACCAGTGGCACCACACCGCGCTGATCGCGAGCAGCACCGGCTTGTTCTGCTCGCGCGCCGCTTCGAACGCGGCGTCGCCCCACGCGCGCCACTGGATCTCGCTGGCGCGGTTGGGCCTCGGCGAGAAGCGGAACTCGCTCACTCCGGGATCTCGTCCAGCTCGATCTTGTTGCCGAACGGATCGAAGACATAGCAGCGTCGCCACCCTGGGATCGGCGTCGCTTCCTCGAAACGAGCGCCGCGTTCGCGCAAACGCTTGCGCATCGCCTCGAGGTCATCGACGCGTAGGGCGAAGTGGCGTCGTGGGTGCAGACCGAGGTCCAGGTCGGCCGACAGGTGCACGTGTCCGGGTGGTGCGGAGTACCAGATCCCGTCGCGATCCGCGAGCGTTTCCGGGCGATGGATCTCGTCCAGACCGAGCGATTTTCCATAGAAATCGCGTGCCTGTGCTTCCTCGCCAGGCGGGTAGAACACCTGCGCGTGATGGAGCGAAATGGGCACGAAATCGAGTGTAGTGAGCGCAGTGGGTCGGCTATCATGTGGTCGGACCGAACAGCCAAAAGGGGACGCACTGAATGGCCATCGAGCAACAGGACACCGGCGCGCAGATCGACCAGCCGGTCGTCACGATGACCGCGCGCGCGACGGACAAGCTCAAGGAAGTCATCGCGAAGCAAGGCCGCGCCGATCTCGCCCTCCGTGTGTATGTCACGCCGGGCGGCTGCTCCGGTTTTTCGTACGGGATGACGTTCGCGGAAGGTCGCGAGCAGGACGACACGCTCGTTGAGACCGACGGCGTTCGCATCGTCGTCGACCCGATGAGCGCGATGTACCTCAAGGGCTCCGAGATCGACTTCGTGGATGCGCTCATGGGCGGCGGCTTCGCGCTTCGCAACCCGAACGCCGTTTCGAGCTGCGGCTGCGGGCAGTCGTTCAAGACGGC
>DATDEH010000040.1 GCA_036523395.1 Candidatus Limnocylindria bacterium
CGGTCTGAGGGCCATTCGGAATCGGCGTCGTCGACGAGGAGCACGAACTGACCCGCCCAGTGCGGCGTCGTGTACGCGCCGTCGTTGCGGTCGATGTTGATGCCGGACACGACGCCGGCGTAAGTGAAGCGCAGCCACCACTCGTCGCCGTACCACTCGTCGAGGCCGATCGGCTGTCCGGTCTGGAAGCCGGGCGTGCGGTACTTGTCCGGCCGCCGGCTCGCGGTCTCCGGCCGCATGTCGCCACGCTGCGGGTCCTCGACGATGACCTGGTCGATCTTGTTGGCCGGGTCGTCGTAGAACGTGCCGAACACGCCCGTGAAACCGACGAGCAACGGGTCGTGCTGGCCGGCGAGCGAAACGACATGCACCGGCTTCCCGCTGCGCACGAGCCAGTAGACCGCGGACTTCGTGGCCTCCTCGCGCGTGGCGAAGCGGTAGTAGTGATAGTTGTTGTTCGGATCGAGCCGCTTCTGGATCGTCGCGATCGCGACGGGATCGAGCCCCGGATCGCGGCTCTTGTTGTAGGACCTCGCCGTCGAGAGGATCTGCTCGGCGGTCTGTGGGTCCTGCTTCGCGGTGTAGTTCTGCACGATGCGGATGCTCGCGGCCGCGCACGCGAGCGGATCGCCCGTCGGGTTCTCGAATTCCGTGAACCACTTCACGTCGGTGAGCTTGTCGCCCATCGTCCTGAATTTCTGGTCGTAGCGGAACGTGTCGCGGCCGACCGTGAGCGAGAGCGTCGCCGTGTAGTCCGTCGCGCCGCGGATCAGCCCCTGGCAGCTGAGCACGCCTTTCATCCCCGACGCATCGAGCGATGTCGCGCACGGAAAGCCCGGGTCGGGGAGGAGCTGGAACGCCGCCTTCTGCACCTTCTCGCTCGACTCCCATGTCGCGCGCATCGACCGCGCGGTCTGCGTGCAGCAGGTGTCCTGCGTGAACTTCACGTCGGGCGCTTTCGTGGTCGGCGACGCCGCCGGTGTCGGGCTCGCGCCGACGCCGACGTCCCCGGGTCCGCCGCGCAGGATGAAGCCACTCACCGCGATGGCGAAGATCAGGCCCACCATCACGACGACCGCTTGGCCGAGTCGCTCTCCGGGCGTGTACATACAGCTTGCGGACATAATCCTCGCACCCCGTGCAGGACATCCACCCGATCGCTCCAGTACGCCACCCGCTCGTCGACAAACGCGTTCGCGTGCCCGCCTCGAAGAGCGTCGCGAACCGCGAGCTCGTCCTGTCCGCGATCGCGCACGGTCGCTCGCGTCTCGAGCTCGGCCCGCTCGATCCGGGCGCCGACGTGCGCGCTATGGCGACGGCCCTCGCCGACATGGGCTACCTGGTCAGCTGGGACGGAGCAACGATCGCCGTCACCGGCGCGGGCGACGCGCAACCCGCGAAAGACGCAGTCGTCGACGCGCAGGAGGCCGGCACGGTCGCGCGCTTCGGCACCGCCGTCGCCGCGCTCGGCGCGCGTGAGGTGCACATCGACGGTGCGCCTCGCATGCGCGCGCGTCCGATGGCCACGCTAGTGACCGCGCTCCGAAAGCTCGGCGCGACGATCGACGTCGAAGCTCTGCCGCTCACCGTGCGCGGTCCGCTCGTGGGCGGCGAGGTCGATGTGCCCGGGCACGAGTCGAGCCAGTTCGCGTCGGCGCTGATCCTCGTCGGCGCGCGTATGCGAGACGGGCTCCACCTTCGCATCGCTGGTCCGCTTGTATCGGCGCCGTTCGTGGATCTCAGCGTTTCGGCACTGGAGTCACGCGGCGTGCGCGTCGAGCGGCCGTCGGGGCGTGAGGTCGCCATCGGCCCTCAGAAGCTCCGAGGCCGCTCGCTCGAGATCCCAGGCGACGTCACCGCGGCGACGTATCCCGCGGCGGCCGCCGCGATCCTCGGTGGCTGGGTCACGATCACGAACGCGCGCGCCCGCGTGGAGCGCGGCGGTCAAGGCGATGCGCGCTTCTTCGAGCTGATCGAGACCATGGGCTGCCGGGTGCAGCGTCGCGGCGACAGCGTCACCGTGCGGCGCGACGGACGGCTCAACGGCATCGTCGCCAACGTCATGGACTGCTCCGACACCTTCCCCACCCTCGCCGTGATCGCGACGCAGGCAGAGACGCCGACGGAGCTGACGGGCATCGCACACACGCGCGCGCAGGAGAGCGACCGCGTCGCGGCCGTCGCGGCCGGCATCAACGCACTCGGCGGACGAGCACAGGCCTACCGCGATGCGATCCGTATCGAGCCCACCCCGCTGCACGACGGCGTCGTCGACGCCGCGGGCGACCATCGGATCGCGATGGCGTTCTCGGTGCTCGGTCTGCAGGTGCCGGGCGTCGCGATCAAAGGATGGTCGTCTGTGGGTAAGACCTTCCCCGACTTCTACGAGGTCCTGAGGGAGCTCTCCCGCTAGCTCAGCGCGCGGCGCGCCTGCGCGGCGCGTTCGAGGATCGCGTTCAGGGCCGCTGCGTCTCCAGACGCGATCGCGCGGTCGACCTCATCAAGGATCGCGCGGGCGCGCGCGAGCGCGGCGCGCACGTTCTCGCCATTCGCGAGCAGCATCGCGCTGCCAAGATCCGGTGACGTGAGTGCGAGGCGTGTGCTGTCGCCGAAGCCCGGACCGCTGAGCGATGCGAGGTTGCCGTCGACCGTCTCGGCAGCGGTGAGCGCCAGTGCTGCCGCGAACGTAAGTGGAACAGCGGAAAGGACCGCCACGATGCGGTCGTGCTGCGCCGCGGAGCAGACGGTCACCTCGCCACCGGCGTCACGCGCGATCGTGCCCGCGAGCGCCATCGCCGCGCTGTCCGAGCGCGCCGTCGGCACCACCAGGAACGGGCGCCGCTTGAGCAGCTCGGCCGACGCCGCGCCGAACCCGGCGCCGCTGCGACCGGCCATCGGATGAAGTCCGATGATGCGGCAGTCCGCGGCAGCGGATGCCGCGAACGTCTCCACGGGCCCGCGCACGGATGCGACATCGAGAAGGACAGCGGTGCCGGCGCGCGGCGCGAGCGCCTCGAGTGTTGGCACGACGGCGTGCATCGGCGTCGCGACGATCACCGCGTCGGCGGGCAGGAGCGCCTCGAGTGCTCCTGCGACGTCGATCCCGGCGGCGCGAGCGGCGTCGCGGGTCTTCGGATCGGTGTCGAAGCCGGTGACGCGGTGGTGCTCCTTCAGTGCGAGCGCGAGCGAGCCGCCGATGAGGCCGAGCCCCGCGACCCCGATGTTCACGCGCGCGCCGCGACCGGTTCGCGTCCGACGGCGCGCGCGACCGCGCTCGCGCGACCGACGAGCGCCGCGAAGTTCTCGAACGTGAGCGACTGGAAGCCGTCGGACAGGGCGTGGTCGGGGCTCGGATGCACCTCGACGATGAGGCCGTCGGCTCCGGCGGCGACCGCCGCGAGGGCCACCGGCGCGACGAGGTACCACTTCCCAGTCCCGTGCGAGGGATCGCCGACGACGGGAAGATGCGTGAGGCGCTTCAGGAGCGGGATGGCGTTCACGTCGAACGTGTTGCGGGTGTACTTCTCGAAGGTGCGGATACCGCGCTCGCACAGGACGACGTTCCGGTTCCCGCGTGCGAGCACGTACTCCGCGGCGAGCAGGAGCTCCTCGATCGTCGCCGCCATGCCGCGCTTGAGCAGCACCGGCTTCGGCTGATCGCCCACCTCGTCGAGCAGCGCGTAGTTCTGCATGTTGCGCGCGCCGATCTGCAGGCAGTCGGCGACGCGCGCGACCGCTTCGACGTCGCCCGGCGTGAGGACCTCGGTCACGATCGCGAGCCCCGTTTCCGCGCGCGCCTCCTCGAGGATGTCCAGACCCGCCGCGCCGAGTCCACGGAAGTTGTACGGCGAGGAGCGCGGCTTGAACGCGCCACCGCGCAGGATCGTCGCGCCGGCCGCCCGCACGGCCCGCGCGGTCTCGAGTGTCTGCTCGCGCGACTCGACCGAGCACGGCCCAGCCATGATCGCGAGCGGTGCGCCCGCGCCGACGGGCACGTTCCCGATGCGCACGACCGTGTCATCCGGAATGACCTCGCGGGATGCGAGCTTGAACGGGCGACTGACCGGCACGACCTCGGCGACGCCCGGCAGCGACTCCACCGCCTCGGCCGCCGCGCGCGACGTCGTGCCGAACGTGCCGATCGCCATGCGCTCCTGCCCAGGCAGCGAGATCGGCGTGATGCCGAACTCCTGGATGCGCGCGACGACCGCGTCGATCTCGCGCTGCGACGCGCCGCGCTTCATCACGACGAGCACTAGCGGCCCCCGCCGCGCGCATCGTTCGGAAGCTCGACTGCCCACGCCGGGCGAAGCGCCTTCGCGCCCCGGAGGAATGCGTGCCGGATCTCCTTCTGCGACTTCGACGTGTTCCACGCGATGAGGACGCGCACGCACATCCCGAGAGCGCTCGGCACCGGTATCTCCCGGCCGCAGATCAGCGGTACGTCCGTCCAACCGAGGCCGGCGCGTGCGGCGTCCGCGGGAAAAGCGGCGTCGAGATCCGGCGTCACGGTGAACCACACGTAGCCGATGTCGTCCGGACGCAGGCCATTGAGCTCGGTCAGGACGCGGAGCAGCTCCGCCGTGCCATCGAAGATCGCCTTCTGCTCGTTCGCGCGGATGGTCGTCGCGCCGCGCACGCCTCGGACCGCCATCAGGAACGTCCCGCCGCCGCAAGCGATGCGACGAACTCGCGCAGCGCGTCGGGGCGCCGCTCCGTCGGAGCGTTCGTGACCACGTCGATCGCCGCGCTGCCGACGGCGATCCCGTCCGCGATGCCGCGCAGCGCGGACACATGCTCGGGCGTGCTGATGCCGAAGCCGACAACGATCGGCAGGCTGGTGTGCGCGCGCACGCGACCGACGAATTCGGCGACATCGTTCGCGAGCGCGCGGCGCGCGCCGGTCACGCCGGTGAGGGACACGCAGTAGACGAACCCGCGAGCATGCGGCAGGAGCTTTGCGAGGCGCTCGTTCGGGGTCGTCGGCGCGTAGAGGTCGATGCGCAGCAGACCCGCTGATGCGAACGCCGCGTCGAGCTCGGCACTCTCCTCCGCGGGCATGTCGGGGACGATGACGCCCGCGATGCCCGCGCGTGCCCCGGCTGCGGCCAGGTTCTCGAATCCGTACTGCATGAAGGGATTGGTGTAGCCCATGAGCAGGACCGCCGCGTCACGCTCGTACACGACGGTTGCGGCCTCGGACAGGCAATCCCTGAGCGTGATGCCGCTCCGAAGGGCCGCCTCGCTGGCGCGCTGGACCGTCGTGCCATCGGCAAGCGGATCGCTGAACGGCACGCCGAGCTCGAGCACGTCCGCCCCGCCGTCCAGCGCCGCGCGAAGGAGCGCGCCGGTCGACGAGCGATCCGGATAGCCGACGGTGAGATACACGAGGATGGCGAGCCGCCGCTCCTCCCGTGCGCGCGCGAATGCGCGCTCGACGCGCATCGCGCCTGTCACGGCGACGGTCACTTCGCGTCCCCCCGTGCGCGCATCACGGACTCGAGGTCCTTATCGCCCCGACCCGACAGACACACCAGCACGTCCGTCTCATGCCCGTAGCGGACGCGGATGTGCGCGAGATCCGCGATCGCGTGCGCGGGCTCGAGCGCGGGGATGATGCCCTCGGTCTTCGAGAGCAGCTCGAACGCGTCGAGTGCCTCCGCGTCGGTCCGCGACACGTACTCGACGCGACCCGTCTCGTGCAGGTACGCGTGCTCCGGCCCCACGCCGGGATAGTCGAGGCCGGCGGAGACCGAATGCGTCTCGCGGATCTGCCCGTGCTCGTCCTGCAGCACGTAGCTACGCGTGCCGTGCAGCACGCCGACACGACCGCCGCCGATCGATGCGGCGTGCTTCCCGCTCTCGACGCCCAGACCGCCGGCCTCGACGCCACGCAGCCGCACTTCAGCGTCGTCCAGGAACGCGCTGAACATCCCGATGGCGTTCGAGCCACCGCCGACGCACGCGACGACGACGCTCGGCAGCGTGCCGACCCGCTCCAGCCACTGCGCGCGCGCCTCGCGTCCGATGACCCTCTGGAACTCGCGCACCATCGTCGGGTACGGGTGCGGCCCGATCGCCGAGCCGAGCAGGTAGTACGTCGTGCGCACGTTCGTCACCCAGTCGCGGATGGCTTCGTTCACCGCGTCCTTCAGCGTGCGGCTACCCGCATCGACGGCGCGCACCTCCGCGCCGAGGAGGCGCATGCGGAACACGTTCGGGGCCTGCCGGTGCATGTCCTCGGTGCCCATGTACACCACGCACTCGAGCCCAAGGAGCGCGCACGCGGCCGCGCTGGCGACACCGTGCTGTCCCGCTCCGGTCTCCGCGACGATGCGCTGCTTCCCCATCCGCCGCGCGAGAAGCGCCTGCCCGAGCGCGCTGTTGATCTTGTGCGCGCCGGTATGGGTCAGATCCTCGCGCTTGAGCATCACGCGCCGGAGCCCAACGAGCTTCGCGAGTCGCGACGCATCCGAGAGCGGCGTCGGCCGGCCGACCCACTCGCGAAGGAGTCGGTCGAGCTCCTGCTGGAACGCCTCGTCCGCCCGCGCCGCATCGAACGCCGCCTCGAGCTCGGCGATCGCGGGCATGAGGGTCTCCGGCAGGAACTGACCACCGAACTGGCCGTAGCGGCCACGCGCGTTCATGCCGTCGCCGCCTCCGCGGCGCCGATGAGCTGGCTCTTCACCGCGAAGCGCACCAGGGTCTGGCGCGCCTTGCCTCCGTCGATCGCGCGGGATGCGATGTCGACGCCCTCACGCACGCTGCCCGCGAGTCCGGCGACGTAGCAGGCCGCGGCGGCGTTCATCAGGACTGCCGTCCGCGCTCCGCCGGGCTCGCCGTCCAGCACGCGGCGCGCGATGGCGGCATTCGTCGCCGGATCGCCACCGGTGATCTCAGCGCGCGTCGCGCGCGCCAGACCGAAGTCCTCTGGATTGATCGACCCGTCGCGCACGCCACTCGCCGATACCTCCCACGTGCGGGTCTCTGCGGACGGGCTGATCTCGTCGAGGCCGTCCGTCCCGTACACGACCAGCGCGCGCTCCGCGCCGAGCTCGACGAGCGCGCGTGCCATCGTCTCGCCGAGCGCGACGCTCGGGACGCCGAGCAGATAGCGACGCACGCCGGCGGGATTCGCGAGCGGACCGAGCACGTTGAACGCTGTGCGGATGCCGATCTCGCGCCGGACGGGTCCGGCGTGGCGCATCGCGGGGTGGAAGCGCGGGGCGAACATGAAGCCGACGCCCGCCTCGCGCACGCACGCTGCGACGCCTTCGGGGCCGAGGTCGATCTTCACGCCGAGCGCTTCGAGCACGTCCGCGCTGCCGCACTGGCTCGACGCGGCGCGGTTGCCGTGCTTCGCCACGCGCCCGCCCGCGCCCGCGACGACGAGCGCGGTGATGGTCGAGATGTTGATGCTGTTCGAGCGATCGCCGCCGGTCCCGACGACGTCGATCGCGCCGTCCTCGACCACGACCTGAAGCGCGTTCGCGCGCAGGGCGCTCGCGAATCCGGCGATCTCATCCGGCGTCTCGCCGCGCATGCTCAGCGCCGCGAGGAGCGCGCCAAGCTGCGCCGGAGTGGCCTCGCCCGCCATGACCGAGCCCATCGCCGATTCGGCTTCTGCTCGGCTCAGCGTCTTGCCGGACACGACGACCGCGATCGCCTCACGCGCGTCCAAGGAAGTTCTCCAACATCAGCATCCCGTCCTTCGTAAGGACGGATTCTGGGTGGAACTGGACCGCCTCGAGCGGCAACCGTGCGTGGCGCAGCGCCATCACGACCCCGTCGTCGCTGCGCGCCGTGACGGCGAGATCCGAGGGCAGAGACGCTTCCTCGACCATCAGCGAGTGGTAGCGCGTCGCCTCGGTCGGGTCCGGGACGCCAGTGAAGATCCCTTTGCCGTCATGGCGTACGAACGAGGTCTTGCCATGTCGCGGCTCGGGCGCGCGCACGACGCGCGCTCCGAACGCTATCGCGGCGCACTGCAGGCCAAGGCACACGCCGAGCGTCGGGATGCCGCGCTCCGGAGCTTCGCGCACCAGCGATGGCGACCGACCCGCGGCTTCGGGGCGGCCGGGACCGGGCGAGATCACCAGCCGATCAGGTCGCGCATCCATCGCCGCCTGTAGGCGCGGGTCGTCGGCACGCACCACATCCACGACCGCGCCGAGTGCGCCCATCGCTTGCGCGAGGTTGTAGGTGAAGCTGTCGTAGTTGTCGACGAGGAGCACTGACGTCATCGGGACAGCTCCCCACCCGCGAGCTCCACCGCGCGCAGCAGCGCGCGCGCTTTCGCACGCGTCTCGGCCTCCTCCGCCGCGGGTTCCGAGTCGGCGACGATGCCGGCACCTGCCTGGATGCGGCACACGCCGCGTGCGATCGTCGCTGTGCGGATCGTGATGCAGGTGTCGAGCGCACCGTCGAAACCCAGGTAGCCGACCGCGCCCGCGTACGGTCCGCGCTGATCCGTCTCGAGCTCGGCGATGCGCTCCATCGCGCGGATCTTCGGCGCGCCGGAGACGGTGCCCGCCGGGAAGCACGCCCGGAACGCATCGAGTGCGTCAAGCTCCGGCTTGAGCTCGCCTTCGACGACGGAGGTGAGATGCATGACGTGCGAGAAACGATCCACGCGCATCAGTTCCTTCACCTTGACCGTTCCAGGCCGCGAAACGCGACCGATGTCGTTGCGCGCGAGGTCGACAAGCATGACGTGTTCGGCACGCTCCTTCTCGGACGCGCGAAGCTCCGCCTCGTTCGCCGCGTCCTCCGCATCGTCCTTGCCCCGCGGCCGCGTGCCGGCGATCGGATGCATGACGACCTTCCCACCTTCGACGCGCACGAACGGCTCGGGCGACGCGCCGACTAGCGTCGCCGACATGGTCTCGAGAAGGAACATGTACGGCGACGGATTCACGTGTCGCAGCGCGCGATACAGCGCGAGCGGATCCGGCGCGGGCGTTACGTCAAATCGCTGCGCGAGCACGATCTGGATGCAGTCGCCATCGGCGATCAGCTCGCGAGCGCGCGAGACGCGCGCCATGTATTCCTCTGGTGTGCCGTTCGCGCGTATCGAAACCTCTCCGGCGGGCGTACGCGCGAATGGCGGCAGCGGCGCGTCAAGCGCCGCGAAAACACGATCGATCCATCGCGCGGCGTCGCCGGGATGGGCCGCATCGTCGTGGGCCAGTACGGTGAGGGTGTGCCTCAGGTGGTCGAACGCGACGACGGTGTCGTAGATGCCGAAGACCATTTCGGGTAAGCCCCAAGGACCGTACGGATCACGTACCGCCACCGGGAGGCGCTCGAAGCGGCGCGCTGTCTCGTACCCAACGAACCCAACGGCACCACCGCTGAATCGCGGCAGGCCCGGGTGTGGACGACGTCGATAGCGGCGGAGTTCGGAGCGCAGCGTCGCGATCGGGTCGAGCGCCGGCCGCGAACCGATCTCGCCGCGACCCTGGGGGTCACGAAACTCGGTCGTCCACGCCTCACGCGTGACCTCGCCGCCGCGGAAATAGAGGGTTTCGCGCGGCGCGACCCCGATGAAGGAGTAACGGCCCATGCGCTCACCGCCTTCGGCCGACTCGAGGAGGAACGCGCCGCCGAGAGAGCGCAGCTTCGCGAACGCGGAGACCGGCGTCTCGAGGTCAGCGAGACGCTCGCGCATGACCGGTACGAGCTCGATGGCCGCTTCGGCGCTGATCACCACGTTCTTCTCCCCTCGGTCGCTGCTCGCTCCCGAAAACAAATAGCCCCCGCCCGATCTCGGGACGAGGGCTCGTGGTGCCACCCGATCGTGCCGCCGCATCGCTGCGCCGGCCTCCGCCGCTGCTTTCTTGATGTCGGAAGCGCCCGGCTTCGCCGGCCGCCTCCGGACCCCAGTCAACAGCGCGCCCGTTGGTAACGGCGGGCTGCCGGCCGCGGCTACTCGTTCCCTTTCGCCGCGGCGTCTCGCGAGAGCCATTCGAATCGCGCTCGCCGTCCCGGTTCTCACCGTCTCCGGTTCGCTTCCCGGTCCGCGCGACCTACTCGTTCCCGCTCGAACGACGCTTCCGGCATCGTAGCGAAATGGCCGGTTTTTGGCCATGTCTGCGCCCAGGCTCGGTAGCGCAGGCCCGGTCCGTACAGTTGATAAGTGAAGAACTTACGAGCGTCTGGTCGGCCCCCCGGTCGCATGGCGGTGCGGTCCACCCTGCCCACCCATCCCCCGACCAAGGTGCGGGAGACGCTCCGCGGCCTGCCCACGGCGACCGGCTACACGGTCACGGTGAAGGCCCTGCGCTACCGCACCGGGCCGCACCTGCAGGCCTTCACGTACTGGGATCACCCCGAGATCGTCATCCAGGTCCCTGAGCCATTCCGGCCGTTCCGCGAAGTGGTCGATCTCGGCGCCTGGGGCTCGCCGAACGTGCTCTTCCGCACGCGGCGGGAGGTCATCCGGTTCCTCTATCTCCACGAGTTCTGCCACTGGTGGCTTTACCTCACGCACGGCTGGGGCGCCGCCGCTGAGATCGCCTGCGATCGCTACGCGTACACCAACTACCGTCGGCTTGGGCCCGTTCGTCCACCGGCGATCCGGTCCCCCGGAGAGCGCGCCGCCTAGTCGCGCTCGGACCGCTCGCGCAGGTGCTCGAGCGCGAGTGGCGGGATTTGCAGCCCGAGCGGCACCTTCAAGTTATGGCGCGCGACGAGCGCGTTGAGCTCTCGAAGCGCGCCGTGCAGCTCCGACTCCACACGCGCGTCGAAGTCGCTCGTGGCGCGAGCCGTGTCGAGGATCCGCTCGGCCGGAAGGTCGCGGAGGAGCGCCGCGCGATCCGACAGCCAGTCGCGATGCGCGCGGAGGCGGCGGGTGATGCGATCGCGCCGGCCCGCGATCTCGCGGCGCAGCTCGACGAACTCCGGCGTGAGATTCGCGTTCTTCGCCAGATGCCGCGCCGCCCAGCGCTCGCCGGCGTCGGGATCGTCGTCGGGAAGTGGCGCGCCCTCGCCTGGGAGCTTAGAGAGCTCGCCCATGTCGGCAAGCTCGCGGATCTGCTCGTCGATCCGGCGTTCGATGCGTCGCAGCCTCGCGGCCGGGCCGTCGTCCACGGCCTTCAAGTATCAGGCGATGCGTGCGGTGACGACGCCCCCGGGCGCGACCGCGACCGCGGTCGGGACCAGGGCGACGCCGTACTTGCGAGCAAGCTCCGGTCGCCGGGACACGTCCACCGTGAAGACGTCGCGTCCCGCGGCAACGAGCTCGCGCTCGAGCGTGTGGCAATCCGTGCACAGCGGGTGCGTGAACTGCACGACGACCTCGCCGCTGCGTCCGGCGGCGCCGATCTCGGCAAGATCGACGTGCGCGATGCTGCCCGGACGGATGCCGCGCACCCGTGCGCCGATGCGGTAGATCTCGCAGCCGACGCAGAGCCCGGTGGTCGCCGCGAGCAGCGCCAGCGCGGCGACGAGGAGACCAAGACCCCAGCCGATCGTCGCAAGACCGAGTGCGTGCGCGAGCGTGGCACTCCCGAGGAAGACGACGCCGACCATGTTCGCGAACCGCGGCGGGCGGCTGTCCTCGATCGGCCCTTCGCCGAAACGAGGTTGGAGCACGTCGAAGTAGAGCAGGCACGGCAGGCACCAGCGCCGACCGAATCTGAGACCGATCGCGAGCTGCGCCGCGAGGAGACCGAGGATCGGCCACCAACCCGTCACGAACGCGAGCAGCGACAGCGTGCCGACGATCGCCTGGTTCGTGCGCGGCGCACGCGCATCGATCACATCGGTGTCCTTCCACGGATCGGCGGTGCGCGCGAGGGCTGCCGTCATGCGACCACCACCTCGCGCGTGCCCGCTCGTGCGCGTTCGAGGAGCCACTGGGCGAAGCGTTCGTGTGGATCGAAGCCCACGAGCGACGGCGCATCGGTCACGAAGTTCGACAGCGCGTTGATGTCGTACACGTACGGCAGGCCGTCGCGGGCAGCGACGAGGTACTCCACTCCACCGACGTCGAGGCCGCCGACCCGCGCGATGCGGAGCACCAGGTCGAGGATCGGTCGCGGCGCCTCGAACGCGTCGATGCGGAGCCGCTTCTTGGCCGGCGCGTCGACGACGCAGTTGTCGAACTCCGCGATCTCCTGCACCTGGCAGATGTCCGCGGGGCACAGGTTGAAGTCCTGCCCCGGCCCGTTCGCGATGCGGATCGCGTAGAGGTATTCACCACCCAGGAATTCGACGCGCCGGCTGCTGCCGTCCTCGCTCTCGATGAATTCCTGAACGAGGCCGGTGCCGTCGGGCCCGAGATCGAGCTGGGCAGCTCCGGCAGAGAGCTCCGCGGGCGAACCAAAGCGACGCATGTGCGCTCCGGACCCGCCGACGTTCGGTTTCACGATGATCGGAAAACGCAGCTCGCTCGCGGCGCTCGGCGCCTGCGCCGGGTCGGTGATGAGGCGCGCTGCGGGCGCGCGGATGCCGAGCTGGCGAAGTAGGAGGAGCTGGCGCGCTTTGGACGTCTCCAGCGCGAACGCGCGGCTGCCGTTCACGACCGGAGTGCCGCGCCCCTCGAGCAGCGGCAGGAGCTCACGCGCGACGGCGATGCTTCGCGCGTGACCGCGGAGGTACGACGATGGAGACACCTTGTTGACAGCGAGAGACCAGTCGGGCGCGGCCCCGGCGGGATCGAAGGTCAGCTCGTTCGCGAACACGCGCTCATAGGGCGCGCCAACGCTGTCAAGCGCTCCGAACAGCGGGGCCATCCAGGCTTCGTTCTCGTACAAGATCGCGATCGGTTGCATCGATTTCCGAGGCTAGTCCTCGGGAATCGCGGGTCGCGTAGATGCGTGCACCCTGGCCCATACGATCGGCCGGGATGGGCGTTCTGACCCGAGCTCAAGGGATCTGATCCAGCCGACCTCGCGGACGTGCTCGTCAGCTTGCGCGACCACGCTCGGGAGGCGCGAGCTTCAGACCAGCGCCGCCGGTCTAGGCCGTGACGCCGCCGACCCGAAGTGGCACGACGGCGCGCGGTGTGTATTTCGGGCCGCGTGGTGAGAGGCGGCTCTCGAACAGGACGACATTGTCCGCACGGAACCGTAGATGCGGGAGACGCATCGCCTCGACGGCCGCAGCGATCGCTCGCGCGTCCACGAGGTCCACATCCTCTCGAGCGCGTCCGATCGTCACGTGTGCTCGGAGCGGTTTGCTGTCGAATCCGATGGTTCGGCGGCCAAGCTCGGCCCGGAGGTGCCCACCAAGCGCTAGCAGCTGCGGCGCGCCGGCGCCGATCCCCAGCCACACGACCCGTGGTCGGCCGGTGGGCGGGAAGCGACCCGAGCGGTCCAGCTCGATGTCGAACGCGGTAACGCCGCTCGCGGCCACCTCGACCGCGGCCGTCACGTCCGCGAGCCGCTCGTCAGGTGTTTGACCGAGGAACGCCAGCGTGACGTGCATGAGTTCCGGCTTCACGCGGCGGAGCGCCGGAAGATCGGGAGCGCAGCGGAACGCCGCCTCGGCGATCTCGGGTGGGAGTGGGAGCGCGACGAAGAGCCGTATGCGCGAAGGTTAGAACCCTGCGGCGTGGGCCTCGTCAGCGACTAGCAGAGCGATGAACACCACACCGAGAAGGCCACTGAAGCACGCGAGCGCGGTCGTGCGGATGCGCTCGCTGTGCGAGATGCGTTCCCGTGTGTCGGCGATCAGAGCACTCATTCCGACAGACGCTTAAGCAAGCAGCGTGCCGCATGTTCCTCGCCCGAGCGTGTTACCCGAACGTCATAAACGGCCCAAACGGGCCGAGTTCTGAGCCTTAACGACGACTGAAATCCCGCGGGCGCGGTGCGTTATTAGGCGGGCGTCGGCGCTGTGGCTGGACCCTTGGCCTTTTTTGACTTCTCACGCTCTGGCTCGCCCGCGGGAGTGCCGGGCGGGGTCGTGTCAGGACCACCGGTTATCGCCGCGACCGGAGTCTCCTCACCGGGCTCGTCGAACAGCGCGTCGAACTCCTCGGCCTCGAGCGATTCCTGCGCGATGAGCTTCTGCACGACAAGATCGAGCTTGTCGCGGTTCTGCGTGAGAACTTCGTACGCACGCTGGCGCGCGCGATCGACGATGTCATGGACCTCGGCGTCGATGATCTTCGCGATCTCCTCCGAGTAATTCCGCTCTTCCTGGATCTGTCGGCCCAGGAAGATGAGCTCATCGCTGCGGCCGTACTGGAGCGGGCCGAGCTTCTCGCTCATGCCGAACTTGGTGACCATCTGCCGCGCCATCTGCGTTGCCTTCTCGATGTCGTTGCTCGCACCGGTCGTGGCGTCACCACCGAGGTGCAGCTGCTCGGCGACCCAACCGCCAAGTGCGGCGGCGATGTCGTCCTCGAACTCCCGCTTGGTGCGCATGTACCGGTCTTCCTGCGGGAGCGACCACGTGACGCCCATGGCCATTCCGCGGGCGACGATCGAGATCTTGTGCACCGGGTTGGTGTGCTTGAGCAGCTTGAAGCAGAGCGCGTGGCCGGCCTCGTGGTAGGCCACGATCCACTTCTCTTTCTCGGTGATGACACGCGAACGGCGTTCCGGACCCAGGGCGACCTTCTCGAGCGCCTCTTCGAAGTCGATCTGGCCGATCGTCTTCTTGTTGCGGCGCGCGGCGAGGATCGCGGCCTCGTTCACGACGTTGGCGAGGTCGGCGCCCGAGAAGCCGGGTGAGATCTGCGCGATGCGGAGCAGCTCGACGTTCTTGTCGAGTGGCTTCCCGCGGACGTGCACGTCGAGGATCGCGCGACGGCCCCGGATGTCGGGGCGGTCCAGCACGACCTGACGGTCGAAGCGGCCGGGACGGAGAAGGGCCGGGTCGAGAACGTCGGGACGGTTCGTCGACGCGAGAACGATGACGTTCGTGCCGGTGTCGAAGCCGTCCATCTCGACGAGGATCTGGTTCAGCGTCTGCTCGCGCTCGTCGTGCGATCCACCGAGGCCGGCGCCACGCTGGCGACCGACCGCGTCGATCTCGTCGATGAACACGATGCACGGTGCGTTGCGCTTGGCCTGGTCGAACAAGTCACGGACGCGCGAGGCGCCCACGCCCACGAACATCTCGACGAACTCGGAGCCCGAGATCGAGAAGAAGGGCACGCCGGCCTCGCCGGCGACGGCGCGCGCGAGCATCGTCTTGCCGGTGCCGGGCGGTCCGACGAGCAGCACGCCACGCGGGATCCGCGCGCCGAGACTCGAGAACTTCTCCGGATACTTCAGGAACTCGACCACTTCCGAGAGCTCCTGCTTGGCCTCGTCGACACCGGCGACGTCCTCAAAGGTCGTCGTCGGCTTGTTTCCGATGAACATCCGCGCGCGGCTCTTTCCGAACGACAGCGCCTGGTTATTCGTGCCCTGGGCCTGCCGCATCATGTAGAAGAAGAAGCCGCCGATGAGCACCACCGGCAATAGGCTCAGGAATATCGAGCCGATCACTGAGAACGTCGCGCTCTCCGTCTGATAGTCGATGATGACCTGCCGCGACGGGTTCGCCGTGTTGTAGTCCGACAAAGTCTTCTGGAAGATCTCGTCGCGGTCCGGCAGCGTGGTCTGCTGTTTCTCGCTCGTGGAGTTGTTCAGCTCCAGCGTCGCCTTGTTCGCGACGATGGTGACTTTCTTGACCTGCCCGCCGTTGATCTCCTGCACCGCCTGGCTCAGCGGGATCGTGGCGACCGCCGGCGTCTGCGAGCGGTACGCGTACAGCAGCGCGAGCCCCATGACCACCAGAAGAAGGGTCAGGATGCCGTTCTTGAAGATGCGGTTATCTAGGTTCGTGGTCGGCCTCTCTCTGTGCCCCGTGGGCGCTCTTCTTTCAACGATGCTACCTGCTCGCGGTTACCAAGGGTCATTCCTGAGGGGTAATCCCCCACTCGGAGCGCTCGGAGCGCCGATCGGCCGGAACGCGGCGGGGGTGTGATCCCAGGGATCCACAGAACGGCGTCGTCGACGGTGACCAACGGCCATTCATCCCTGTCGCGCGCAGGAACCTTCGCGTTCGTGAACACATCCTGGACCTTTGCACCATGCGGACCGTTCATGCGATCTCCGGACCGGCGCCCACGAACGATCACGCTTTCCCCATCGATGAGACCAACCTGCGACGCCCCTTCGATATTCACATCCCATGCGAAGCGCCAACCATGCCAGTCCGTCGTGCGACCGCGCTCGAGCGTGACCGGACCGTGTCTTAGGGACTTCTTATCCGTCGGCGCGGATCCCCGGTCGGCCGGCGCGGATTCCTCGTCGCGAACGACGATCCGAAGCGTCTTGTATTCACGGAGCGCTCGCCCGCCGGGCAGATCGAGGGATCGCGAGCCGTTCGTGGACGCCACGAGCTCTCCCAGCGCGGAACGATGACGCGCGACGAGGCGCTGACCCGTACGCCGCGCCCACCAGAGCGCGAGCGCGTCTCCGCGGGCGGCGTTTTGGGGCGGCAGGCGGTCGATGGCGAGCGTGTCGTCGCTCTCCGCGCCCTCCAGCGTCGCCTCAGCGTGCTCCGCCTTGGTGTCGGCGATCGCTGCGGCGGCGTCGGCGAGGCGCGCGATCGCGCTCGTGACCTCCGGATTCAGTTTGGTGAGCTCTGGCAGCACGCGGAGGCGGATGCGGTTGCGCGCGAAGCGCAGCGAGCGATTCGTCGGGTCTTCGCGCGGCGCGATCCGTGCCGCTTCGCACACCGCGACGGTGTCGGATCGACCGATCGCGAGTAGCGGGCGCACGATGCCGTCGCGCTCCGGCCGCATGCCGGCCATTCCCGCGAGTCCGGTGCCGCGCGTGAGATGGAGAAGCACGGTCTCCGCTTGATCGTCGCGCGTATGACCGGTGGCGATCGCCGTCGCGCCAAGATCACGTGCGACGCGACGCAGAAAGTCGTATCGAGAGTTGCGCGCGTCGTCCTCGTTCTTTGGCGGAGCGTCCGCTCGACCGACGCGCAGCGTCGCGCCGATGTGGTTCGCGAGCTCCGCGACGAACGCGGCGTCGGCGGCCGCGGCACGCGGACGCGCGCGATGATCGAAGTGCGCGACGTGGAGCACGAGTCCGAACTCTTCGCGCAGCTCGGCCATGAGCAACGAGAGCGCGGTCGAATCGGTGCCGCCAGAGACGGCGAGGACGATCGGACCGGGGCGAAGGATCGAATGGGCGCGCGCGTACGCGCGCACGGTGCTGACGATGTTGGATGGCGCTCCGATTGACACCGGTGGCTGGGGCGGGACTTGAACCCGCGACCTAGGGCTTATGAGTCCCTTGCTCTGCCAACTGAGCTACCCAGCCAAGGGGCTCTGGCCACTCGATTCTACTGTCGAAGGCGTGACCGCCGCGTCCTCGGCGGCAAGGCGAGCGCGGAACTCTTCCTCAGTCATCGTGTGCTTTCTCGCATTGCAGTTGCGGCAGGCGGGCAGGATGTTGTCGATGAAGTTCGTGCCTCCCCGAGTTAGCGGCAAACGATGATCGGGTTCGAGCGGACCCGGCTCGCCACGGTACGCGCATACGTTGCCCCACCGTGCGACCAACTCACGCCACTCGGCGCCAGTGAATGACCCGGGCGCCGCCATCCTTCGCGCACGGTACGCCTGCTCCTTCGCGCGCCTGACCTCTGGGTGACTCGCCAGGTACGCGGCTCTCTGGGCATTCATCGTTGCCCCGTCGCGTAGTCGAGCCGCTCGCTTGTACTTCCGGCGTCGCTCACGCACGAGCTCGGGATTGCGAGCGCGCCATCGGCGCATCGCCTCGCGCGCCTTGTCTGCGTTTCGCTTCATCCACTCGCGCCCGTAAGCCCGTTGTCGTGCCGGATGCTTGTATGCCACGTCACTCATCTACCAAACAGGCGACTCCGGTGCAATGGGACCAGCGCGGTAGTGTGTCGCCGATGGCGGGCGATCCGCGCTCGATCTGCGCCGAGTGCGGCCACGTGCGGTCGTTTCACGATCGCGCTGCGGCGCGCACGCTGGCGAGCGCCGACCTCACGAGCGAGAGGAACTGCTACCGCGAGGTCGGCGGCGCAGCGTGTCGATGCAGCGGCTTCCGCGATTCGGGCGAGGTGGCGATCGCGGCAACCGGGCAACCGCGGGCAGGCCGGAGCCCTATGACGGCCGCCCTGCTCGCCTTGGTGCTGGTCGTGATGGGACTCGCACTGCTGTACGCGTATCGCTCGCAGAGCCCGGCCGTACCGTCGGTCGCGTTGTCACAGGCGATCCAAGAGATCAACGCGGGGCAGGTCGCGAAGGTGACCATCATCGGCAACAGAGCAACACTCGACCTTCATAGCGGCGGTAAACATCAGACCACGCTGCCGGACCGCGATGAGATCTTCCAAAAGACCCTCGCGGACTACAACGCTGCGAACCCGTCGCGTCAGATCGTCATCGACTACCGCGCTGAGGATTCGTCGTTTGCCCTTATCGGGTCGATCTTCCTGAGCCTGCTGCCCGTGCTCCTGCTCGGAGCGTTCTTTACCTACTTGTTCCGCAGGTCCGTGTCTCGCTGATCGCCAGCACGTTCGGCGGCGAGGCGCGCGCGGAACTCCTCTTCGGTCATCAGGTGCTTGCG
>DATDEH010000041.1 GCA_036523395.1 Candidatus Limnocylindria bacterium
CAGGCTCAGGCGATCCCTTCGGCGACCGGTTGCGCCGCACGCGCGGCGGCGAGCGCCTCGCGTGCGGCACGGAGGACGGATTCGCGCACGTCGCTCACGTTGCCCGTGATGAGGGCGCCAGCGGCTCGCACGTGGCCGCCACCGCCGAACCGCGTCATCAGCGCCGACGCATCCACCGACGGCGCCCACGCCGACGTGCGGCAGGAGACCTTGATCGCGCCGGCATCGTGTTCATTGAACAGGAGCGCCACACGCATGCCGTTCGCGCGGGCGATCTGCTCGACGAGGCCTGAGATGTCCTCGTCCAGGGCTTCCGCGCTCGCGAAGTCCTCGCGCGTCACCTCGGTCCACACGAGCTGTCCCTCCTGCTCGCGTCGCATCCTCGAGAACGCGAAGCCCCAGAGCTTCAGCGCTTGGAAGCGCTTGTTGCGGAACACGTTGTACGTGATCGCCTGCAGGTCGGCGCCGGCTTCGCGCAGCCGCGCGGCGCGTTCGAGGGCGCGCGAGTCCGTCGAGGGGAACTGGAACGAGCCGGTGTCGGTCATGATGCCGATGAGCGCGGCCGTCGCCATGTCGGCGGTCCACTTCACGCCTAGCGCGTCGATGACGCGCGACACGATCTCCGCGGTCGCCGCGGACGAGACGTCGACCAGGTTCACCGAGCCGAACCGATCGTTCGACGCGTGATGATCGATGTTCACCAGGGTCGGGCCAGCTGGCAGGGCGAACTTCGCCCGCTCGGCCGATCCGAAGTCGACGGTAACGATGACGTCCGACGTCGCGGGCGGCGGCTCGGTGGTGTAGCGATCGGCCCACGCGAGAAATCGGGCGTGCTCCGGCACTGCGTCGGCGCAGTGGAGCGTGACGCGCTTGCCGAGGCTATCGAGCGCCAGACCGAGGGCGATTCCCGAGCCGATCGTGTCCGGATCGGGGTCGCGATGCGACACGATCGCGATGGTCTTCGCGCCGCGTAGCGTCTCGACGAGCTCTCTCACGAGTGGCCCTCTCCTTCCCGCGCCTCACGCAAGAGCGAAGAGATCCGTGCCGCGCGCTCCGCGGTCTGGTCGGAGAAAAAGGCGAGGTCCGGGACGTAGCGAAGATCCGTCCGCGCGCCGATCTCGTGACGAAGATATGGTCGGGCCTCGTTGAGCGCGACCATCGTCGAGCGCACCTGATCCTGGTCGCCAAGGACGCTGACGTGCACCTTGGCGCTGCGAAGGTCGGGCGTGACCTCAACGCCGGTCACCGTCGCGAAAGCGATGCGCGGATCGCGCAGCTCCTCGCTGATGATCATCGCGAGCTCGCGCTGCAGCAGCGCGTTGACGCGGTCCGCTCGCTTGTACGCCACCCTGCGATTACCTCGGCTTTGGCTGGACGGTGTACGCCTCGATGACGTCGCCGACCCGGATGTCGTTCGTGTCGAGCGTGATGCCGCACTCGAGACCCGCCGCGACCTCGCGCACGTCGTCCTTCACTCGGCGCAGCGACTCGATGTGCCCGTCGTGCGCGGCCTCGCCGCCGCGCAGCAGGCGCGTCTGCACGCCGCGGCGCATGACACCGTCGAGGACGCCGCAGCCGGCGATCGTCGTCTTGCCGGCGGTGAAGATCTGCCGGACCTCGGCGTGGCCGATGACTGTCTCGACCATTACGGGCTCGAGCATCCCGGTGAGCGCTTTCTGCACGTCGTCGAGGAGCTCGTAGATGACCTTGTACTGGCGAACGTCGACGCTCGTCTGATCGGCGACCCGCTTGGCGGGCGCCTCCATCTTCGTGTTGAAGCCGATCACCACCGCGCTCGAAGCCGCGGCGAGCGTCAGGTCGGACTCGGTGATGTCACCCACGGCGTCGTGGATGACCTGGAGGCCGACCTCGTCCTGCGGGATCTTCGCGAGCGCCCCCTTGATCGCCTCGAGGGAGCCCTGCACGTCGGCCTTAAGGACGAGCTTCAGCTCCTTGGCCTTTCCTTCCTTGACCTGCGCGAACATCTCGTCCAGCGTCGCGGGCTTCTCCGACGCGCCCGCACCGGCGCGCTCTCGCGCGTTCGCGGCGACGAGGGCCTTGGCGGTCTTCTCGTCCGGCACGACCCGGAAGACATCGCCCGCCTCTGGGACGCCCGGCAGTCCGAGGATCTCGACCGGACGGGACGGCTCGGCGCGGCCAACGGGCTTGCCCTTGTCGTCGGTCATGGCTTTCACGCGACCGGCCGCGACGCCCGCGACGACGAAGTCGCCGCGCTCGAGGGTCCCCGTCTGCACCAGGACCGTCGCGACGGGGCCGCGCTTCGTGTCGAGGTGCGCCTCGACGACGCGACCGATCGCGGGCCGATCCGGGTTCGCAGTGAGCTCGGCGACGTCCGCCACGAGCAGAACGGTCTCCAGCAGGTCGTCGATGCCCAGCTTGGTGCGCGCCGATACCGCGACGAGCGGCGTGTCGCCGCCGTATTCCTCGATCGTCACTCCGTGCTCCGCGAGCTGCGCCTTCACCTGGTCTGGATTCGCGTCGGCCTTGTCCATCTTGTTCAGCGCGACGACGATCGGCACACCCGCTGCCTTCACGTGCGAGATCGCCTCGATCGTCTGCGGCTGCACACCGTCGTCCGCCGCGACGACGAGGATCGCCACGTCGGTGATCTGCGCGCCACGCGCGCGCATCGCGGTGAACGCTTCGTGACCTGGTGTATCGAGGAACGTGACCTTACGGTCGTTGTACTCGATCTGGTACGCGCCGATGTGCTGCGTGATGCCGCCCGCTTCGCGCGCGGTCACGTTGGTGGTGCGGATCGCGTCGAGGAGGCTCGTCTTCCCGTGGTCGACGTGTCCGAGGATCGTGATGACCGGTGGGCGCGGTTTCAGCTTGCTCGCGTCGTCCTCGGTCCAGAGCTCCGGCTTGAGCGGGGCGATCTCGGCTTCGGTGTCCTCAACGGCCGGTGGCGCCTCTTCCTCGGCCTTGGTGTCGATGCCGAGCTCGGTCGCGACGAGGCTCGCGGTGTCGAAGTCGATCGTCGTGTTGATCGACGCCATCGTGCCCATATTCACCAGCGCGCGCATGAGGTCGACGATGCTGACGTCGAGCAGCGTCGCGAGCTCCCGCACCGAGACCTGCTTCGGCAGGACGACCGGCGGACGTCCTTCGATGACCGCCACCGCCGGAGCGGCCTGCTCGACCGGTGCGACGGCCGGCTGAGGGCGCTGCGGCCTACGGCCCCGTGGTCGGGGGCCGCGCTGTGGCGGGAAACGCCGGGGTCGTGCTTTGGGCATTACGCGGTCTCCTTCTGTCGTACGAGCGCTGCTTGCTCTAGTTCTACCGCTAGTCGCGCCGCCGTGACGGCCTCGATCGGGATCTCGAGGGCTTTTGCGAGGGCTCCCTCGCGCAGTCCCCGCTCGAGGCAGGCCCGATCGGGGTCAAGGTACGCGCCCCGGCCGGGGGCCTTGCCGCGAAGGTCGACGCTCAGCTCGCCTGCGGGGGAGCGCACGATGCGCACCAGCTCCCGCTTCGCGCGGACGGTGTGGCAGGCCACGCACGTTCGCTGCGGAAGGGGCCGACGGCCGGTGACCGCGTTCCCCTTCGGGCTAACGGCGTTCCTTCTTCTTCTTGGCTCCGAGGAGCGCTCGATCCTCTTCATCCAGCTCCTCTTCGTCCGCCATGGCCGACTCGGCCTCGACCTCGGCGATGAGGTCGTGACTCGGCTCCGCGTCCTCCTCGACCGGCGCGGCGACCTCGGCCTCGACCGCCACAGGCTCCGGTTCTGGCTCCGGCTCGAGCTCGGCACGCACCTCCGACTCGCTGCGGATGTCGATGCGCCAGCCGGTGAGCTTCGCGGCGAGCCGCGCATTCTGGCCTTCCTTGCCGATCGCGAGGGAGAGCTGCCGGTCGGGAACGACGACGTACGCGGTCTTGTCATCGGTGACGATGTCCACGCGGACGACGTGCGCCGGCTCGAGCGCGTTGGCGACGTACTGCTCGGGCTTCTCGTTCCACTCGATGATGTCGATCTTTTCGCCGCCCAGCTCGTTCACGATCGCCTGCACGCGAAGCCCCCGCTGCCCGATGCACGCGCCACGCGCGTCGATGCCGGGCTGACGCGCACGGACGGCGATCTTGGTGCGCGAACCGGCCTCGCGCGCGATGCCGACGATCTCGACCTGACCGTGGTAGATCTCCGGCACCTCGAGCTCGAAGAGCCGCTTCACGAGGTTCTTGTGCGAGCGGCTGACCATGATCTGGGGCCCGCGCAGCGTTCGCCGGACCTCGACGACCACCACTTTGCGGTGCTGGCCGATGAAGTAGCGCTCGTGCGGCGCCTGGTCGGCGCGCGGAAGGATCGCCTCGGCCTTGCCGAGCTCCATGATCGCGGAGCCCGCCTCGAAGCGGCTGATCTGACCGTTGATGATGTCGCCCTCGCGATCGGCGTACTCCGCGAAGACCTGCTCGCGCTCGGCCTCACGCAGCGACTGCTGGATCACCTGCTTCGCGGTCTGGGCGCCGATACGACCGAGGGCGGCCGCCGACTCTTCGAGCGGGACGATGTCGCCGAGCTGAACGTCGGGCTTGATCCGCTTGGCGGCGTCCAACAGGATCTGCAGCTTCGGATCCTCGACCTTGTCGACGACCGTCTTGAGCAGGAAGACCCGGAAGGCGCCGGTGGTGATGTCGACCTTGACGTCGATGTTCTCTTCGGCACCGTAGGCGCGCTTAAGGGCTCGGGCGATGATGTCGCCCACGACCTCTTTGGGGAGCCCCTTCTCGGCGGAGAGCTGCGCAAGACCGGTCACGAGTTCTCGGTTCATCGCCGGCGCTCCCCTCTTCTTCAATTCGGCACGCTCGCCACGGTCGCGAAACAGGGGCGGGTTGCCCCTGGGCGACAAAAAAAGTGGGGTCGACCCACTTTCAGCGGCGCCCGCGGCTCCCGGGCATCGACCGGTCGCCTGGCGAAATTGTATCAAAGAGGAGCAACGTCGGGAGCTTTGGCCGCCGCCCGCTTTTAGGTGAGGTTGTTCCCGATGTTCGAGAACTGGTTCACCAGTTGATTTCGAAGAAAGACCATTGCGATGATGATCGCGATCGCGATGACCGCGATGATGAGTGCGTATTCGACCAAGCCTTGCCCTGATTCGTCTGTCCAAAATCGACCCATTTCCCACTCCTTACAGGCGGGTCGGCGGCCACCGGCTAGCCTGCCATGGCGTCAGCGCGCCTGCCATTGCTAAGCGGTATGCGCTACGTGACCGTCACCGTCCTGTCACCCCGACCCGCCCAGCGCCCCGCAGAGCCGCCGTGACGCGCTCCTCCGTGCTCGCAGAGCCCGGTGGCGGCGCTCCCCGGAGGGCAGCGATGGCCTCGCTCGCGGTGTAACCGAGGGCCTGCAGCGCGGCCGCCGCGTCGTCATCGGTGAGCACGCCGGTGGGCTCGCGCGCTGGACCGGTCCGACCGATCTTTCCCTTGAGATCGACGATGAGCCGCTCCGCGGTCTTCTTCCCCACTCCCGGTGCGCGCGCGAGCGCCGCGGAGTCGCCGGATGCGATCGCGGCCGCTATCGCCGAGGGACTCGAGACCGACAGCAGTGCGAGGCCCGCCCGGGGGCCGACACCGGAGACCGTGATGAGCAGCTCGAAGAGCGCGAGCTCGTCGCGTGTCTCGAAGCCGAAGAGCTGCTGCGCATCGTCGCGCACGACGTGATGCGTGTGCAGCGCGACCGCGTCGCGTGACGGCTGGCGCGGGACGAAGACCTTGTAGCCGACGCCGCGCACGTCGACCACGACGTGATCGACGCCGCGCGCGACGACTTCGCCGCTGAGGTAGCCGATCACCTGGCGCTCGCGACGGCGGCGACGAATTTGACGCGTTGCGCGTGCGTGAGAGCGATGGCGATCGCGTCGGCAACGTTGTCCTGGGTTATGGGTCCGGAGAGCTCGAGGATGTGGACGATCATGCGCTGGACGGCGCGCTTGTCGGCGCCGCCGGATCCCGTCACCGATTGCTTCACTTCCTGCGGTGTGTACTCCGCGATCGAGAGACCGGCGCGCGCGCCGCACACGAGCGCGACACCGCGGGCTTCGGCGACGGCCATCGCCGTCCTCACGTTCTTGTTGAAATAGAGCCGCTCGAGAGCGAAGAACGCCGGTTTGTGGGTCGCGATGAGCTCATCGATGGCTTCGGCGATCGCGAGCAGCTTCTCCGCCGCGCTGCCATGGCGCGGCGTCTCGACGAGTCCGTGCGCCAGCAGGCGTGGCGGGTCGGTGGTCAGGTCCAGCAGCGCGTATCCCATTCCCGTCGTGCCGGGGTCGATACCCAGCACGGTGTTCCGGCTAGGCGTGCTGAAGGACCTCGTCCGGTACGTCGAAATTCGCGTGCACCTTCTGGACGTCGTCCAGCTCCTCGAGCTCCTCGACCAGGCGCAGGACCTTCCGGGCCTGGTCGCCGTCGACGCGGACGGTCGTGGTCGGGCGCATCGAGATCTCGGCCGATGCCACGGTGATGCCCGCTTTCTCGAGCGCGGACCTCACCTTCTCGAACGAGTTGGGTGTCGTGTAAGCGGTGACCAGGCTGCCGTCGGTCTCGACGTCCTCGGCGCCGGAGTCGATCGCGATGAGCGAGACGTCATCCGGCGAGCGCTTGCCGGCGTCGATCTCGATGACGCCCTTCTGTTCGAAGAGCCACTGCACCGAGCCAGACTCGCCGAGCTTGCCGCCGTTCTTCGTGAACGCGGCGCGGATCTCCGGGGCCGTGCGGTTGCGGTTATCCGTGGCTGCCTCGACCATCACCGACACACCGCCGGGCGCGTAGCCCTCGTAGAGGACGCTCTCGAGCTGCGCGCCGTCGGCGCCGCCAGTGGCCCGCTCGATCGCCCGCTGGATGTTCGCGTGCGGCATGTTCACAGCCCGCGCGCGGTCGACCGCCAGCCGCAGCCGAAAGTTCGCTTCGACGTCCCCGCCACCTTCACGCGCCGCGAGCATGATCTCGCGCGTCATCTTGGTGAAAACGACGCCCTTCTTGACGTCCGCCGCGCCCTTCTGGCGCTTGATCTGGCTCCACTTTGAATGTCCGGACATCGCGCCGAATACTATCAACGCACACGCACTGGGGAGAGCGACATTGGCCCTCATACAACCCGAGAAGATCCGCAATGTGGCGGTCGTGGGGCACGGCGGATCTGGGAAAACGACCCTCGTCGAAAGCATGCTCCACGCCGTCGGCGCCACGAACCGCCTCGGCAAGGTCGATGACGCGACCAGCATCCTCGATACCGATCCGGAAGAGCAGAAGCGCCGCATCACGATCAACATCGCGCTCGCCTCGTTCACTCATGACGGGACCAAGATCAATCTCCTCGACACTCCCGGATTCCTCGACTTCGCCGGTGACCAACACGCTGCGCTGCGCGTTGCCGACGCCGCGATCGTGGTCGTCGACGCCTCTGCCGGAGTCCAGGTCGGCACGCAGCTCGTGTGGTCCGAGCTCGATGACCACAAGACGCCGCGCGTCGTCGTCGTCAGCCGGCTCGATCGCGAGAACGCCGACTTCGAACAGGTCTTGGGGCAGCTGCGCGAGGCATATGGGATCCGCGTCGTTCCGCTGCACGTTCCGATCGGCGAGCACCAGGGCATCTCCGCCACGATCGACCTGCTGCACGGCCAGGTCCTGAGGGGCCCGAAAGAGCCGATCGCCGAGATCGACAAGGCGCAGGCCGACGCGGTCGGTCAGTTCCGCCAGCAGCTCGTCGAAGCGATCGTCGAGACGAACGAGGATCTGCTCACCCGCTACCTCGACGGCAAGGAGATGTCGTACGAGGAGCTCCGCGACGCCCTGCACCTGGCTGTGCGTGAAGGAAAGGTCATCCCGGTGGTGGCGACATCGGCGTCGAAGAACGTCGGGTACACCGCGCTCCTGAACACGATCCGCGAGATGCTCCCCTCGCCGGCGGAAGATACGTCGGTCATCGGTAAGTCACCCGCTGGCGACGAGACGGCGCGCAAGACCGATCCGAGCGAGAAGTTCTCCGCGTTCGTGTTCAAGACGCTTGCCGATCCCTTCGTCGGCAAGCTCAGCTACGTCCGCGTCTATTCCGGCACCCTGCATCACAACTCGCAGGTGTTCGACGCCACGAAAGGCGAGACCGAGCGTGTGGGGCAGATCTTCTTCCTGCGCGGGAAAGAGCAGGAGATCACCGACGCCGTGGGCGCGGGCGACATCTGTGCCGTTCCGAAGCTCACGGCCACCTCCACGAACGCCACGCTGTCCGACAAGGACGCGCCGATCCTCTACGACCCCATCGCGTTCCCACCGCCTTCGTTCTCCGTCGCGATCGACCCCGCGAGCAAGGCCGACCTCGACAAGATGTCGACCGCGCTCCACAAGCTCATCGACGAGGACCCCTCGCTGCACGTGCGCCGCGATGACGCCACGCACGAGACGATCCTGTCGGCGGTCGGCGAGTCCGGCATCGACGTCGCGGTGCATCGGCTCAAGGAGAAGTTCGGCGTGCAGGTCGAGATGCGGACGCCGCGAGTGCCGTACCGGGAGTCGATCCGGGCGAAAGCGCAGGCGCAGGGCCGCTACAAGCGCCAGACCGGTGGCCACGGCCAGTTCGGCGACGCGTGGCTCGAGGTCGAGCCGCTGCAGCCGGGATCGGGGGTGGTCTTCGAAACGCGCATCGTCGGTGGCTCGGTCCCGCGCAACTTCTGGCCCGCCGTCGAGAAAGGTATCCGCGAGCAGGCCGTGAAGGGCGTGATCGCGGGCTATCCGCTATCGGACTTCAAGGCGACGCTCTACGACGGCTCGTTCCACCAAGTCGACTCGAGCGAGATGTCGTTCAAGATCGCAGGATCGCTCGCGCTCCAGGCCTGCGTGAAGGACGCGCAACCGTATCTGCTCGAGCCGATCATGGATGTCGAGGTCATCGTGCCCGAGGAGCAGATGGGCGACGTGCTCGCGGACCTCAACAGCCGCCGCGGTCGCGTACTCGGGATGGACGGCGCGGGCGCGGGGTATCAGAGCATCAAGGCTCACGTGCCCCTCGCGGAGATCTTCCGCTACTCGACCGATCTGCGCTCGATGACCGGCGGCCGCGGTACGTTCACCTCGACGCTGCTGGGCTACGAGCAGTGCCCGTCGCACATCGCGGAGAAAGTGATCGCGGCGCACGAGGAGAAGGTCGAGGAGGGCGCGGCCGCGCGCTAGGTGATCTCCGGCCGCGCCGCGTACGCGCGGCCCAGGGCGGTCGCCGTCGCCACGCCGTACGAGAGGCCACCGAGAGCGGCGAGGATAGGTGTGCGGTCGACAGGAGCGTCGATGATCGCCAGCACAAGCCGCGAGAGCGCGGCGGCACCGAGCATCGTCGCGAGCGGAAAGACTCCAAGGAAGCACGCCGGGGCCGCGACGACGGGCAGCGTCCAGAGCGCGCGCTGTTCGGCCCGGCCACAGCGTCGGCAGAAGCGCACCGAGGCCGACGGGTTTCCCTCGAACATCGCAACGATCAACAACATTCGCCCCGACCCACGCGACGTACGGGTCGCGCGTCTTCACGTGATGTCGGCGACGATCCGGCGCGAGAAGTAGGACAGGAGCCACTCTCCCAGCAGCGTGCCGCGGTTGCGTCCGCCCACGAGCTGCATGAGGTAGTTCGTCCGCCACACCGTCCACGCCGGCAGGCCCGACAGCACGATGTGGATCGGCCGCGCGAACTCTGCGGCCGCGCTGGTCCGTCCGAGCGCGACGAGATCGCCCTTGCGTTTGTAGACGTAGGGCTCCGTGGCCTCGCCTCGGACGAGATGCGCGAGATTGGTCGCCGCCGCGGGCGCCTGCTGCACTGCGACCTGCGCGAGCATCGGTAGCGCCTTGCCGTCCTGCTCGAAATGCGCGGCATCGCCGAGCGCGAGCACGTCGTCGCGCCCGCCGACGCGGAACGACGTATCGACGGTGAGCCGACCGTCCTTCGCGCGCGGCAGCTCGACTGCGGCGACGATCGGGTTGGTCTTCACACCGCCGGCCCAGATGACCGTGTGCGCGGTCAGTACCCTCCCATCCTTCGTGCGCAGCGTGCCATGCCCCACTTCTGAGACGAGCGTTTTCAGCATGATGCGCACGCCGAGCTTCTCGAGCCGGCGCTGCGCGATCGCGGAGAGGCGCGCATCCATCCCCGGCACGACGCGGTCGGCGCCGTCGATGAGCGTGATGGTGGGCTCGTGGCGCACGTCGATGGTCGGGTAGATGCCGCGCAGCGTGTGATCCATGAGGTCGCGCATCGACGCCGCGAGCTCTACCCCGACCGGGCCGGCTCCGACGATCGCGAACGACAGCAGCTCGCGCCGGCGCGCCGCTTCGGGCAGGAGCGCGGCATCTTCGAACGTCGACAGGATGCGGTGCCGCACGGCTCGGCCATCCTCGAGCCACTTCACGACGAGTGCGTGCTCCTTGACGCCCGGGATCCCGAAGTCGTTCGTCACGCTCCCGAGCGCGATGACGATGTGGTCGTACGCGACCTCGCCGTCCTCGGTGCGCACGGTCCTCTTCTCGAGGTCGATCGCCTCGACCTCCGTGCGGAGGAAGCGGAAGCCGGCCCTCGCGAGGGGCACGCGCAGCGGGTAGGCGACCGCGTGCGGCGGCAGCTCACCCGTCGCGACCTGATAGAGGAGCGGCGTGAAGAGCGAGAAGTTCGAACGGTCGATGAGCGTGACCTCCGCCTCGCCGCGCTTCAGTCGTTTCTCGAGATGGCGGACGAGGTGCAGCCCGGCGAACCCGCCGCCCGCGATGAGGATGCGCTTCGTCACGAGCCCTTCGCCAACGCCGCCTGCACGCGGTCGAGCTCGCTCAGGTAGGCGCGAGTGATCGGGTCGTCGGCATCGAGGGTCCGCGCGTGCTCCAGGCGCTCGCGCGCGGCGGCGAGGTCTCCCGCCCGCATCTGCGCGAAGCCCGCGTCCGCGAGGTACGCGGGTTCGGCCGGGCGCAGCGCGGCCGCACGCTCGAGGGCGCCGACCGCCTGGTCGACGTCGTCGGCCATCAGCAGCGCGACACCGAGCTCGTGCAGCGCGTCGGGGTGCTCCGGCCACAGCTCGAGGACGCGAGCGAAGGAGGCGAGCGCGGCCGGCGCGTCGCCGCGGTGTCGCGCGAGCAGCCCGAGCCCGAAATGCGCTTCCCAGAGGTCAGGCTCGACCGCGAGAGCGGACTCGAACACGGACCGCGCCTCGGCCGATCGCGTCGCGTCTCCCTCGATGGCGCCCCTCCCCGCGCTCTCGAGCGCTCGCTCGAGGTCGGCATGGCGGATCCCGAAGCGGAGGCGTCGCGCCTGCCCCGCGATCTCACCGCTGGTCTCCAGCTCGAGCAGCGCATCAAGCTCGCGTGCCGCGCGGTCGCGGTCACCCGTTTCGTACGCGGCGCGCGCGAGGTTCAGTCGCACGATCGCGGGTCCGTTCGCCGCGAGCGCCGCCTCATAACGCGGGATCGCATCGGCGTTCTCACCGCGCGCGTGCAGAGCCGCGCCGTAGGACGCGTGAAGCTCCCAACCCGCGGCGCCGGCGGCGACCGCGCGCTCGAACGCGGGGTGGCCCGCTCCGAGGTCGCCGCGCTGCAGCGCGATGATCGCCGTGAGCTCCTGCGCCGCGCCGTACGAATCGCTCGCCGGCGAAATGCGACGCAGGTGCGCGAACGCGGGCGCGCTCGCGCCGGCATTCGCATAGAGCTCGGCGAGGCGAACGACGTCCGCGTCCGGGAGCGCGCGCACGGCGTGCGCGTGCTCGTAGGCGACGATCGCCTCGTTGATGTGGCCGGCCTCCGCCCGCAGCTTCGCGAGGATGTAATGCGCGCGCCACGAGCGAGGGCGGATGACCGTGAGGTCCTCGAGCGCGCGGACCTGGCGGCCGATGTCACCCCGCTCGAGTGACTCGGCCGCGAGAACGAGGAGCCGCTCCTCCGCAGGAGCGCACTCCGGGTCCCCGCCCAGCGCCGCGAGATAACGCTCAAGCGCGCGCCCGATCGCCTCATCCGCGCCCGCGGGGTCGCTCTGGCGTAGCAGCGTCGCCGTGACCTCCTCGTCCATGCCTTCGAGGAGTGCGGCGTACGCGTCCTCAGTCGCGGCGGCGGGCGCATCCGCGGCGGTCGTGTTCGTCGCACCGACGGCGCGCGCCAGCCAGCGCGCGAGGGCCGGCTCGGTCGTCGCGAGCGTCCCGGGTTCGATGCCTATCGAACGCGTCGCGCGGACCGCGCCGCTGCCGACATCGACGAGCGTGACTTCGAGGCGCCGGGAACCTCCGTCCTCGCGATAGATTCCGGTGAGCGCGTACGCGGCGCCGAGCGCGCGCCCGTACTCCGCCGCGAGGTTGGGCTCAGGCGACGACCCAAACACGAGGTAGCCGGCGTCGCTCGCGGCCTCGGGCATCGCGACCAGGAATACCGGCCGCACGTCGACGGCCTCTTCCTGAGCGAATCGTTCGACCAGGCGAGCAGCGAGCTGACGAGCCCACGCCCCTGCCCGCGCCGTCATTCCGCGCGCGCCGAAGGGGATGACGGCGACGATGGGACGCGCGACGGTCATGCTCTCAGCGCCAGCGGATGCGGTGGTGCTTGCGCGGCCCGACCTGGATCACTGGTTCAGTGGCGGTCGGGACCATCGTCTCCAGGCTCGCCTTGGACCCGTCCACCTTGACGCCGCCCTGCTTCACCAGGCGCAGCGCATCGCTGCGGCTCGACGCGATCTTCGAGTCGCGAAGGAGGTCGACGATGTTGATCTCCGCGTGGCCGTTGATCTCGACCTCGACCGTCGGGATGTCCTCGGGGAGCCCGCCCTCTTTGAACTGCCTGCCGAACGCGATCTTCGCCTCGTCGGCGGCCGCGGGCGAATGCAGCTCGCTCGTGATCTGCCACGCGAGCTTCTCCTTCGCTTCCTTCGGATGGAGCTCACGGTTGCCGATCGCGCCGAGGATCTTGTTGACCTCTTTGCGCGGCATCTCCGTCGCCCACTCGAAGTAATGGGGCATGAGCTTGTCCTCGATCGACATCACCTTTCCGTAGATCTCGTTCGGCGGGTCGGTGAGCCAGATGCCGGTCTTCGGCTTCGACTTGCTCATCTTCTCGCCGTCGAGGCCCTCGAGGAGATGATTGATGAGGAGGTTCTGCGGCCGCTGACCGAGCTGCTCCTGCAGCTCGCGTCCGGCGAGGATGTTGAAGAGCTGGTCGGTGCCGCCGACCTCGACGTCGGATTCGATCGCGACCGAGTCGTACGCCTGCAGCAGCGGGTAGAGAAGATCTTTGATCGGGATCGCGGTCTTCTTCTCAAGCCGCTTGCGGAACTCCTCGCGCTGAAGCATCTGCTGCGTGGTGAAGCGCGACGCGAGGTCGATCACGTCCTTCAGCCCGAACTTGCCGAACCACTCCGACTGGAGGACCACGCGCGTGCCTTCGCGCGGGACGATGAGATGGAACTGCTCGATGTACGTCTCGGCGTTCTTCATCACCTTGTCGTGCGACATCGTCGGCCGCGTCTCGTCCTTATCGGTGGGATCCCCGATCTGTGTCGTCCAATCGCCGACGATGAGCACGATCTCGTGCCCCCATTCGGCCAGCTTGCGCAGCTTGCGCAGAGGCACGGCATGGCCGAGGTGGAGATTTGGGTGCGTCGGGTCGAAGCCCTGTTTGATACGCAGCTGACGGTCCCCGGCGCGCAGGGCGGCGGCGAGGTCTTCGCGGACGATCACCTCGGCCATCCCACGGGTCAGGAACTCTTCGAGCTCGGCGTCGCTGGGGCGCGTGGGCACGACGGAGAGGATATCGGCGGGGCCGAGGCTTTACGATGGAAGCATCGCGCGCAATACGACACGCGACCACGCTCTCGGGCGCGGACCGTATCGCCAGTTGCGGCGCCGAAGTGGGGGCGGCATTCGCGGCAGGCTCGCGGTGGTGCCCCCGGTCGTGCTCGCGTTGGTCATCGCCACCCTCGCGCTCGCCGGTTTCGGCGCGGTGACCGCGTTCGCGTTTTTCGCCTCTGACCTGCCATCCCCGGAGGACCTCGCGAAGGACCCCCTCGCCCAGTCGACCAAGGTCTACGACCGGGACGGCGCGACGCTCCTGTACCAGTTCGAGGTCGAGCGGCGGGAGGTGGTCTCGCTCAACTCCATCCCCCAGGTGGTGATCGACGCGACCATCGCGGCCGAGGACAAGTCCTTCTGGACCAACCCCGGCATCGACGTCTTCGGCATCGCCCGGGCGGTGCGCGATGACCTCTTTCACAAGGACGTCGTGAGCGGCGCCTCGACGATCACGCAGCAGCTCGTGAAGCAGCGGATCGTCGGCGACGAAGTGAGCGTCTCCCGCAAGATCAAGGAGGCGATCCTCGCCGTTCAGGTCACCCGGACCTACTCGAAGGAGCAGATCCTCGAGCTGTACTTCAATCAGATCTACTACGGGAACCAGGCCTACGGGATCAAGGCCGCGGCGCAGTCCTATTTCGGAAAGTCAGATCTTTCGACGCTCACGGTCGCCGAGTCCGCCCTGCTCGCGGGTCTGCCGCAGTCACCGTCGATCCTGGATCCGTCTCAGGCCGGCAACGTCGAGCGCGCCAAGGATCGTCGCGCCTACGTGCTCGACCAGATGGTCGACTTCGGCGCGATCACGCACTCGCAGCGCGACGCCGCGGACGCGGAGCCGATCACGGTGGCCGGCCCGCAGGTGACGACGATCACGGCGCCGCACTTCGTCTTCCAGGTGCGCAACCAGCTCGCGCAGATCCTGGGCGGCGACGAGTCGGCGGTCACGCGCGGCGGCTTCAAGGTCACGACCACGCTCAACACGAAGACACAGGAAGCGGCCGAGCGGCATGTGAAGGAGTCGGTCGAGTCGCTGCACGACAAGAATGTGTGGAACGCTGCGATGGTCTCGATCGACCCGCGCACGGGCGAGATCCTCGCGTACGTCGGCTCGGTCGATTACTACGACCGCGACGACCCTCGCGTGCAGGGCCAGTACGACGCCGCTGGCATCGCGCAGAGACAGCCGGGTTCCTCGTTCAAGATGTTCAACTACGTCACCGCTCTCAAGAAGGGCGCGACGGCGGCGACCGTCGTGGTCGACGCGCGCACGGACTTCACGGGGCGAGCAGACCCCACGCGCATGAGTCCGTCGGCGTGCGGCTACTGTCCCGAGAACGCGGACCTCCAGTACCACGGGCCGGTGACGATGCGGCAGGCCATCCGCGAGTCGCGCAACGTGCCCGCCGTGAAGTTCCTGTCGCAGTACAGCGGGATCGAGGACACGATCCAGACCGCGCACGACATGGGCATCACGGCGAACATCGACCCGAACCAGACCGGTCTGTCGCTCACGCTCGGGTCGAAGGAAGTGAAGCTCGTCGATATGGCGAGCGCGTACGGCGTGCTCGCGAACCTCGGCGTGCGCGTGACGCCGACGTACATCCTCAAGGTCGAGGACTCGCGCGGGAAGGTCGTCTGGGAGCACAAGGACTACGAGCAGAAGCGCGTGCTCGATGCCGGTGTCGCATGGCTCATGACCGACATCCTGAAGGACACGACACAGCCCTCGCGGGACTTCATCTTCGGCAGCTGGACCAACATCGGGCGTCCCGCGGCTTTGAAGACGGGGACGACAGACAACCTCAAGGACGTCTACAGCGTCGGCTACGTCCCCACCCTGGTCACGGGTGTGTGGATGGGCAATGCCAACGGCGATCCGATGAGCTCGCGAGATTTCTCGAGCGCGATGGGGCCCGGGGTGCTGTGGCGCGATTACATGAAAGAGGTGCTCGACGGCGTCCCGGTCGCGGACTGGGAGCGGCCGGCGAACATCGTGCAGGCGACCATCGTGGCCGCGCCAGGAGCCTTCGGCGGATACGGCTCGGGTCTTCTTCCGTCGAGCCTCTCGCCGTTCTCCATGACCGAGTTCTTCGTCCGCGGCACTGTTCCGACACAGGTCGACAACTGGTGGGTCGCAGGATGCCCCGGTCCGGACGGCACCGCGCGTATCGCCCTCAAGCCGCAGGAGCGCGCGCCTGGGAACGTCTGGCAGAAGTACACGGATCAATGGATCAAGGGCGCCAACGCCGGCTCGTACGGCTATGGCCGGTACAGCTGGAATCTCATCGGCTCCGAACCATGTCCGAGCCCATCGCCCTCGCCATCTCCTTCTCCGTCACCCTCGCAGGGCTTCAGCCCGAGCCCGACCACCAGGCCGAGTGGCACGCCGTTCGTCGTGCCGTCGCTCACGCTTCCGCCGTTCCCGTCCGGTCGGACGGTCGCTCCAAGTCCTACGCGCCCTCCGTGAATCGACGCGTCGGCGCGATCGTTGCCTGCGTCGACGCGGACGGACGCGTGCTCCTCGTTCGTCAGCGAGGTGGACCGTTCGCCGGCGCCTGGCTGCTGCCAGGCGGCGGTGTTGAACAGGGCGAGTCACCGGAGGACGCGGTGCGTCGCGAGACCCTTGAGGAGACCGGCTGCGAGTTGACGGCACTCGCGCATGTCGCGACGTACGAGGTCGACGAGAGCACCGAGGACTTTCGCTCGCTCATGCACCTCTATCGCGGCAATGCGGTGGGCGAGGCGCGGGCGGAGGTTGGATCCGCCGTGCGATGGTCCGCGCCGGATGCCGCCGGCTTTCATGCCGCGCTGCGACGCGAGCTCGCGGATGCGGGTCTGCGCCGCGAGGATGATGAGCGGCTCGCGCGTGCTCTCTCCGCGACGAACGTGACGATGCGTCGCGTCGATCGCTGAAACACACGTCCGTTGGGGCGATGACGTTCCTGAATATCACGATGCGGGTTGCGCGTCCGTTGAAGTGCGCGCGGAGCGGTACGGATTCGACCGCTCTGGGTACGGGAATCATCCAAATTACGTAGAGTTCTCGGGCGCAGATACCCCGTTGAAGCCCCTTTGACACGGCTGCCCCCGGTCGCCCGCTACTCGGGCATGTGGGTCGCTCGTTAGTCAGTCGTGGGGTATGCAACTCGGGCAACGGTCCTTCTGTCCTGTTTGGCGCTGTGCGTTGGGACGGTCCCTGGTATCGGCAGCACGCCCGTTGCCGCAAACGTGCAGGCGCCCGCGCATACACCGCTGCGGGCCGCCGCGGTCCTCACCGTGATCTCCGGCGACGTGCAGACGCGTTTCGGCGGCTCGGGCTTCTCGAGCGCGACCGATGGCGCGGTCCTCTACGTCGGCTCCACTGTCCGCACCAGCGGCGACGCGCGCGCGGTCCTCACACTGTTCGAAGGCTCCACGATCGAGCTCGAGCCCGCGAGCGACATCACGATCGAGGAAGCGACCACACGAAGCAGCTCGACGATCGTGCAGCTCGCGCAGTCGGTCGGACGGAGCTGGCATGTCGTCACGCATCTCACCACCGCCGACTCACGCTATGAAGTGAGGACGCCCGCCGCGACCGCATCGGTCCGCGGCACCGCGTTCGAGGTCGCCGTCGATGACGCGCTCAGTGGCCCGACAACGACCGTGACCACGACCGAGGGTCGCGTCGCGACAGCGGACACCGCTGGCTCGAGCGAGGTCCTCGTCACCGCCGATCAGATCACGACGGTCCGCGCGAACACCGCGCCCGAGCCGCCCCGCGCGGCGCCCGACGCGCAGCGCGTGGTCAGCGTCGCCGTCGTGTCGGAGAGCTCGCTCGTCGTCGATCCGCTTGGCCGCGTCAATGGCTTCAAGGACGGCAAGGTCTTCGCGCAGACGCCGGGCGCGCGGGTGCGCATGCAGGACGGCACGATCGTCGTGACCCTGCCGAACGTCCCCGATGGCGTATTCGCGACGACCGTCTCGGCAGGCACTTCGGCGACCGTGTCCACCACCGTGACCGACAAGGGCGAGGAGCCCGTCAGAGTCAACAACGCGGTCGAGGCCGGCAGCGCATCGACGACCTCGGGTGTCGAGCTGCGCAAGGGCAGCGACATGCCGCAGGTACGTTCGCTCACACCGGACGAGACGCAGAAGCTGTCGGACGCGAAGTTCGGCGCGAAGGCGAAGGTCCGCGCGATCGCGAAGCAGACGCTGCGCGCGCCCGCGACGACCGAAGGGAACTCGGGCACCACAAGGGCGCCGACGAAGAAGAACGACGCGACCCCGCAGCCCGCAGCCACGCCGCGCCGGACCGAAGGCCCCACGCCGGCGCGCCGCTAGAGCCGGACGATCGTCGCGCCGTCGCCGCCCTCGGCGGCGCCGGCGGGCTCGTGGGCGCGCACCAGAGGATGCCGCGACAGCACCTCACGCACGGCGGTGCGTAGCGCGCCGGTCCCCTTGCCGTGCACGATCCGCAAGCGATCGACGCCCGCGACGGCGGCGTCATTGAGGTAGCGGTCAAGCACTTCGAGTGCCTCCTCGGCACGAGCGCCGCGCAGGTCCAGCTGTAGCGACACGGCCGCCGCCGAGCCGCCGATGACCGGCCGCGTCGCGAGCGGCGCCTCCTGGGCCGCCCGTGCGGGCCGCAGGCTCGTCGCAGGGACGCGCAGCCGCAGCGCACCGGCCGCGACGTCGGCCATCCCGCGGTCATCGATCGAGAGCAGTGTGCCGGGCTCGCTCACGCCCTCGACATGTACGGGCGAGCCGATCGCGATAGGCACCGCGGCGCGCGGGGCCTGCTCGGGTGTGGCCGCCGACCGACGCGTCGTCTCCGCCTCAGCGAGGGCGGCTCGAGCGTCGTCGACGAGGTTGCGCTTCGCCGCCTGGTCACGCGCGCTCTCCGCCTGCCGTAGCGCTCGGCGCGACTGGAGCAGAAGCTCATCCGCCTCCGTGCGCGAGCGACGTGCCGACCGCTCGGCCTCGTCGCGGATGCGCTCCGACTCACGCCGCGCTTGCTCCGTCAGGCGCCGCGCATCTTCGGCCGAAACGCGCGCCTCCTCGAGCGCCGCGGAGAGATCGGTGCGATGACGCTCGGCCTCCCGCAGCGTCCGCTCGAGCGATCGATGGAGCTCGGATAGGTGTGACTCCGCGCGCGCTAGGACGGCGTTGTCGAGACCCAGGCGAGACGCGATCGCGAACGCGTTCGACGATCCCGGCAGACCGATATGCAGACGGTATGTGGGACGGAGTGACTCGGCGTCGAATTCGACGCTCGCGTTCGACGCGCCGGGCGTGTTGAGCGCGAATGCCTTCAGCTCCGGGTAGTGCGTCGTCGCCGCCACGAGAACGCCGCGCCCCAGCAGTGTCTCGAGGACGGCCATCGCCAGAGCGGCACCTTCGTCAGGATCCGTCCCCGCGCCGAGCTCGTCGAGCAGCGCGAGGTCATCGCGCTCCGCCTCGGCGAGGGTCGCGACGACGTTTCGGAGATGCGACGAGAATGTCGAGAGCGACTGCGCGATCGACTGCTCGTCGCCGATGTCCGCGAACACACGCTGCACGACCGGCACCCGGCTGCCACGCGATGCAGGTATCTGCAGGCCGGACGCGGCCATGAGTACGAGCAGTCCGAGCGTTCGAAGGGTCACGGTCTTTCCACCGGTATTGGGACCCGTGATGACGAGCGCGCGGAAGTCCGATCCAAGGCGCACATCGATCGGCACGACGCCGGTCCCGCGTTCGACCAGGAGCGGATGGCGCGCTCCGACGAGATCGACGATGCCGTGCGAGTCGAGCACCGGCCGCTCGCACTCGAGATGGGCCGCGAGCTCGGCCTTCGCGAGCAGGAGGTCGAGGGCGGCGAGGGCGGTCGTCACCGCGTCGAGGTCGTCCCCCGCCCGTTCGACGCGGCGCGACAGCTCGTCGAGAACGCGGCGCACTTCGGCGCTCTCGGCGAGCTCGGCCTCGCGGAGCGCGTTGTTCGCCTCGAGGATCTCGAGCGGCTCGATGAACACGGTGGCGCCGCTCGCGGACTGATCGTGGACGATCCCCTTGACCGCGCCGCGCATCTCGGCCTTCACTGGCACGACGTAGCGTCCGCCACGCTGCGTGATGAGCTGCTCCTGCAGAGCACGTGAGAGGTCCGGCGAGCGCAGCAGGCCGTCCAGGCGCTGCTGGAGGCGGGCCTGCGCCGCTCTGAGCGCCGCGCGCAGCGAGCCGAGACGCGGGCTGGCGCGATCGAGCACCTCGCCGGTGCCGGCGATGGCATGTTCGATGGCCTCGGCGACGTCGCGCGGTGGACGCGCGAAGCGTGCTTTCGCCGCGAGCGGCGGGTACGGATGAACCTCGGCGAAGAGCTTCTCCGCGGCGCGGATGGTGTCGGCGATCTCGATGAGCTGCGGTGGCTCCAGCGAGCCGCCCAGGCGTGCGCGCCGCAGGGCGTCGCGGATGTCGCGAGCGCCACCGATGCCGGCGGACGGCTGCGCGCGCAGCAGATCGCGCGCCGCCGCGGTCTCGTCCTGGAGCCGATCGGCCTCGCGGATGTCAGTGACCGGCGTGAGCGCCTCAGCGAGCTCGCGGCCCGGCGTGAACGACGACCGCTCCGCGAGGAGCGCGCGGATGGCCGGGTATTCGAGCGTGACGAGCGCGCGCTCCGCGGCGGTCGTCATCACGAAACCCCGCTCGAGCCACGCACCCATAAGCGCCACGGCTTCGCCGACGTCGCGCTCTCTGCGATGCCGATCCGAGGCCCGCGCGCGATCAGGCGGGGCGCGACCCTTGGTGCGTCGCGCAGCTGCAACACCGAGCGTGTCAGGTCGATGCCCGTGTGCGACGTGGTGAGCGTGAACGCGCGTCCAAGCAGCCCGGGTCCGCTGAGGCGCGCGTCATGAGCGAAGCCCTCGAGCGGCTCCGCGCCGCGGAGGAGCACAGCGCCTGCCACGCCCGGCTCATGGGCGACGACGTTCATGCAGTACCAGACCCCATGTGAGAGATAGACGTAGGCGTGTCCCGGCCTCCCGAACATGACCTCGGTACGCGGCGTCAGGCCGCGGAACGCGTGCGAGGCCGGATCACGGGTCCCGTGGTAGGCCTCGACCTCGACGAGCCGCGCGGCGCGCCGGCCCTCGGGGCCATCGTAGAGGAGCACCTTGCCGAGGAGGTCGCGCGCCACGGCGAGGGGCGGGCGCGCGTAGAAAGGGCGCGGCAGACGCGGGCCGTAGCGGCGCGTAGCGGTGCTAGCTGGTCTTGCGCGGATCGAGCGCGTCTCGCAGGCCGTCACCGACGTAGTTGATCGACAGCACAGTCAGGAAGATCAGGAAGCCTGGGAAGAACGCCCAGTGCGGCGCGATGTCGATGTAGTCCTTCGCGTCGTAGAGAAGCCGGCCCCAGGTGGGGACGTCGGATGGGAACCCCAGACCGAGGAACGATAGCGTCGACTCGGTGAGGATCGCACCGCCGACGCCGATCGTCGCCGCGACGAGCACCGGGCTCAGGACGTTGGGGATGATGTGTTTCATGATGATGCGGCTGTCGGGATCACCGATCGCGCGGGCGGCCTCGACGAATTCCTTCTGCTTCAGCGACAGGAATGACGCGCGCACGAGACGCGCGACGGGCATCCAGTTCAGGACGCCGATGACGCCGACGATCATGAGGAAGATGCCGAGCTCCGGTCCGAACGCTGCGCGAAGTGAATCGCGGAACAGATAGACGATGACCAGCAGCAGCGGCAGGATCGGCAGCGACAGGAACAGGTCGGTGAGGCGCATCAGCGGGCTGTCGAGCTTCACGAAGTAGCCCGCGAGCGCGCCGATCGTGAGGCCGAGCGTGATCGCGACCAGCACCGAGGTGATGCCCACGGCGATGGAAACGCGCCCGCCCAGGATCGCGCGCGCGAGCATGTCGCGGCCCAGGTCGTCAGTGCCGAAGGGATGCTCGGCGCTGGGAGCACGGAGCGATACGTTGAAGTCGATCACGTTGATCGCGGTGTGGTACACGAGCGGCCCGAAGAGCGTGAAGACGATGAGGAACAGGAACGTGAACAGCCCTGCCATCGCCAGCCGGTGCCGTGTGAACTGGTGCCACGCGTCGCCCCACAGCGAGCGCGCCGGACGCTTGAGCTCGACGCTCGCGGGGAGCCGCGCGATCTCGACGTCGGTCGCGGCCACTAGGAGTACCGGATCCGCGGATCGAGGACGCCGTACAGGACGTCCGCGACCAGGTTGAACAGGACGACCAGCGTCGCGAAGATCAAGAGGATCGCGGCGACCACAGGCGTGTCGCCCTGACCGATCGAACGCACTAGGAGCTCGCCGATCCCGGGCACGCGGAAGATCTGCTCGGTCACGATCGCGCCGCCGAACACGGCCGGTATCCCAAGAGCGACCAGCGTCACGACCGGGATGAGGCTATTGCGGAGGACGTGACGTAGCACGACCAGACGTTCCTTGAGACCTTTCGCGCGTGCCGTTCGGACGTAGTCGAGCGGCAGGTGCTCGAGCATCTCCGCGCGCGTATAGCGCGCGATCGTCGCGGTGTCGAAGAGCGCGAGCACGGTGATCGGCATGATCGACTGGCGTATCTGATCGCCCAGCGTGGACAGGCTCGTGATCTTCAGCGTCGAGTCGTAGATGAACGGCAGCCAGTGCAGCTTCACGCTGAAGATGATGATCAAGAGCAGACCCGTGAAGAACGTCGGCACCGAGAAGCCGATGAACGCGAAGGTGGTCGACAGATGGTCGAACACCGAATAGCGCCGCACGGCCGAGATCATCCCGATCGGGACCGCAAGCAGCACGCCGATCACGTACGCGACGCCGACGACCGCGAGGGTGTTCGGCAGCCGCTGCCAGATGAGATCCATGACCGGCGAGCGGCTCATGAACGAGTACCCGAAGTCGAGGTGCGCGATCGCGATGACCCACTTCACGTAACGGACGTGCCATGGCTGGTTGAGACCGAGCGACTCACGGATCCGCTCGCGGACCTCCGGCGGCACCCGCGGATCAGCCCCAAACGATGCGAGTGGATCGGTCGGCGCCAGCGCGAGGATCGCGTAGACGACGAAGCTGATGACGATGAGCGTCGGAATGGCGATGAGGAGCCGCCTCAGTACGTACCTACCCACTCGTTAACCCCTCACGCCTTCCGGCCTCGAGGATCGGGTAGCGCGGTGGAGGTCTTCCACCGCACCACCCTACCCCGTTCCTAGCCTGTGAAGGCTACTTGCCGAAGTTCTGGACCGCGTACATCTCGGAGTCCCAGCCCGTCGGAACGACGTTCTTCAGGGTGTTTGAGATACCCGAGGTCACCTGCGTGCGTGTCACGACCGGGATGATCACGACGTCCAAGATGAGGATGTCGTTCGCCTGCTTGAAGAGGGCGGCCCGCTTGGCCGGGTCCTTCTCCGTGCGCAGCTGATCGATGACCGTGTCGTACGCCGGGTTCTGATAGCGGTTGTAGTTCGCGGAGTTCCAGTTGTTCGCGCTACCCGTCGCCTGCTTGCTGGTCCAGCCGTTGAGGTAGTTCGTGAAGTCCGGGTCACTGTTGTTCGTGAACATCTCGACGTCGGCCCAGAAGTGGTTCGCACCATCGGGCGAGGTGTTGGTGAAGAAGACGTCAGCAGGAACTGACTTGAGCTCGACCTTGAAGCCGGCCTTCTCCCAGTTCTGCTTCATGATGTCCTGCGTCTTCTGCCGCACCGCGTTGACCGTGGTCTGGTAGACGATGTTCAGCTTGATGCCGCCCTTGGCGCGCACGTTGTCCGCGCCGAGCTTCCACCCAGCGTCGTCCAACAGCTTGCCCGCCGCGGTCGTGTCGAACTTATTGCAGAAGTCGGTCGTGGCCGTGGACTCGAAGTCCGGCACGCCGGTCACGATGTTGCAGCCCGCCTTGCCGGCGAGGCCGTCACCGTAGATCTGCTGCGCGACGGTCTTGCGGTCGGTCGCCATCGCCAGCGCGGTCCGGACGGTCTTGCCATCCGGCCCGTTGAAGAACGGGTGCTTGGTGTCGGGCTCACCGCGCTTGGCCCCGAGCGATGCGCTCGGGTCCGAGAAGTTGAGCATGATGCGCTCGACGCTCGAGCCATAGACGGTGAGCAGCTTGCCCTTCGTGCTGGTGTCGGCCATCGGCTTGAGGATGCCGGCCTCGACCTGAAGGTTCCACGCGTAGTCGACGTCGCCGGTCTGGAAGACCGCGCGCGCGGCTGACGGCGCGTCGCCGCCACCCTTGAAGGTGACGCTCTTGAAGTACGGCTTGGTCGGCTCGCGGAACTGGTCGTTCATCTTGTAGGTGACGACGTCACCCGACTTGAAGGTGTCGACCACGTACGGCCCGGTGCCGATCGGCTTGAGGTTGCCGGGCGCGTCCTTGAGCTTCTCGCCCTGGAACGCTTCGAACTGCTTCTTCTGAAGGATGTAGCAGCAGGTGCCGACGCCCCACTGGTAGATGTTCGGGTTCGGGGCGGCGTAGGTCACGACGACGGTGTTGGCGTCCTTCGCTACGACGGACTTCACACCCTCGGCCGCGTCCGACGTCGACACCGCCGTCTTCGGGTCCGCCATCAGGGAGAACGTGAACGCGACGTCGTCTGCGGTGAAGGCGGATCCATCGGACCACTTCACACCCTGCTTCAGCTTCCAGGTAACGGCCGTGAGGTCGGCGGACACGCCACCGTTCGCGACCGTCGGGATCTCCGCCGCAAGACCGTTCGCGAGCGGCTTCGCGTCAGGACCGTACGAAGCGAGCGGCTCGGTCACGAGTCGCGCGGCGTCGCTGTCCTTGGTGCCCGTCGCCAGGTGCGCGTTGAGGATCGTTGGCGCCTGCCAGTAGAGGATCTTCAGGTCATCGCCCGCGCCGCGCTTCGCAGCCGCGACGGTCGCCGACGGAGCGACTGTTCCCGATGCCGCAGGCGGTGTCGTTGACTGCCCACAGGCCGCAAGTGTCATAGTCGCGGCGGCCACAACAGCCGTCGCGCGTCGCCATTGGTTGGTCATTCCTTGTTCGTACCTCCCACGCCTTCTCGCAATCCCGCATCGCGGAACGACCCGCGATGTTCCGCAGGCTACCCTCGTACCACTTTTAGAGCAAGGCGGTTCGGTCTGGACTTGGCCCTAGGCGCGGATGGTGGCGCCGAGTTGGTGCAGCACGCGGCCCTCGATCCGCTTCAGGGTGCGGTCGACATCGGCCTCGGTCAGCGTGCTGTCAGGCGACCTCAGGACGAGGCGGACGGCGAAGGACTTCTTGCCCGCGCCGACCTGCGGCCCGCGATAGACGTCCAGGAGGGTGATGGACTCGACCAAAGCTTTGCCGGCAGCCCGAATGGCCTCGTCGACCGTCGAGTAGGCCGTCGCCTCGTCCACGACCAGGGCGAGATCGCGGATGGCCGCGGGGTAACGTGACGGTGGGGTAACGCTCGTCGGGGCAACGCGCTCGAGCAGCGCGGCAACGTCGAGCTCCGCGACGAACGTCTCCGCCGGAAGCTCCCAGAGGTCCGCGACGCGCGGATCGAGCTGTCCCCAGGTGACGACATCTCGGTCGGGCGAGCCGCGTCGCTCCGAGCGTCCGGGGTGAAGACCTGGTGCGCCCGGCTGCGCAGCACCGGGTTCGGCGATGCGCAGCTTCGCAAGAGCCCCGCTGATGACGGCCTTCATGTCGCCGACATCGGCATCGCGGGCCGGAGCGACCCAGCTATCCGGCTGTGCTTCGCCCGCAATGACGACGGCCGCGATCGAACGCTCCTCGGGCAGATCGTTCTTGCGCGGTAGATAGACAGGCGCGATCTCGAAGATGCCGACGCCACCCTGGTGTCGAAGGTTGCGCCGCGTGGTGTCGAGCATGCTCGGTCGCAGCGTCGGCCGGGCCACCGATTGCGACACAGTCGTTGGGTTCTGGATGCGCAGCGGCTCCGGTGCGATGGGCGACCCGTCGGCAGTGAGACGGCCGAGCCACGCCGGATCGATAAGCGAATACGACACCGTCTCCTGCAGACCCATGCCGATGAGCGCGTCGCGGAGACGCTCGCGGAACTCCTCCAGTGGGTGCGGCTCGACGAGAGGAAGGGGCCCGTCGGGCAGGTGCACCGGAAGACGGTCATAACCGACGATACGCGCGACCTCCTCGATGAGGTCCTCGGGTATCTCGATGTCCGTGCGGACCGCAGGGGGTCGGGCGACGAGCGCGTCGTCGGCCTGCGTGGCAGCGAAACCGAGGCGCTGGAGCGCCCCGATCGCTTCGTCGCGGGTGACTTCCATGCCGAGATGACGCGCGAACTTGGCGAACGGGATGCGGACCTCGCTCTGGGGGCGCGGACGCGGATATCGATCGACGGTGCCGGTGTGCTTTGCGCCGGCGTGCTCTCGCAAGAGCGCGATGGCTCGCGCCAGCGCGATCGGCACGAGGTCCGGACTGAGCTGCCACGAAAAACGCCGGGCGGCCGCACTCCCGGACGACCCGCGCAGGCCGAGCTTCGTCGACGTCGGACCGATGCTTCGCGGATCGAACGACGCGCACTCGAGTGCGACCGTGGTCGTGTCGGGGCGGATCTCCGAGTCCTCGCCGCCCATGATCCCGGCGATGCCGAGGCTGCGCTCTTCGTCGGCGATGACGAGCGTGCCTTCAGGCAACGCGCGGTCGACGCCGTCGAGCGTCTTCAGGTGCTCGCCCTGGCGGGCCTGCCGCGCCACGAGCGCGCCGCCCTTGACTTGACGCAGGTCGTACGCGTGAAGCGGCTGCCCGAGCTCGAGCATCACGTAGTTGGTGATGTCGACGACGTTCGAGATCGGGCGCATGCCCGCGGCGATGAGGCGTTGCTGCATCCACACGGGCGACGGGCCGATATGGATGTTGTCGAGGCGCGCGGCGGCAAATCTCGGGCACGCGACCGCGTCCTCGATGCGGACATCGAGACCTTTCGGTGCGTCCTTGCCGAGCGGGTCGCCCGCGGGCTCCCGCAGCTTCTGGTCGAGCAGCGCGGAGACCTCGCGCGCGATGCCGACGATTCCCAGGCAGTCGGGTCGGTTCGGCTGCACCTCGAGGAGCAGCACGGTCTCGCCCAACACCTCGGACAGCGGTGCACCAACGCGGAGCTTGTCGTCGAGGAGAAGGATGCCGTCATGGTCCTCGCCGATGCCGAGCTCCTTCTCCGACATGACCATGCCCTCGCTCTTGATCCCGCGCACGTCCTTCGGCTTCATGACCGCGCTCTCGCCGGTGTGCCCATCGATGTACCGCGCGCCGATCTCGCCGTAGGCGACGATCGCGCCAGGCTTCAGGTTCGTCGCGCCGGTGACGACCTGCTTCCGGCGACCGTCGCCGTACTCGACCGTCGCGAGCTGCAGCTTGTCGGCGTTGGGATGCTTCGCGAGCTCCGCGACGCGACCGACCCAGATCTTGTCCCACGCCTTCCGCTCGATGCCCTTCAACTCGGTGCCGGACATGTGGAGACGGTGCCCGAGATCGTCGACCGGGACGGTCACGTCGACGTACTCGCGCAGCCACGACAGCGGCACCCGGATCAGCATCTAGAAGCTCTCCAGGAAGCGAAGGTCGTTCTGTGAGAACAGACGGATGTCGGGCGTGCCGGACATCACCATGGCGAGTCGCTCTATCCCGCCGCCGAACGCGAAGCCCTGATAGCGCTCGGGGTCGTATCCCACGCGCCGCAGAACGTCTGGATGGACCATGCCGCAGCCCGCGGCTTCGATCCAGCCGTCGCCACCGCAGGTATGGCACTGCGGGTCCTTGCCTTCACAGATCACGCATGAGAAGGCGATCTCGGCTGAGGGTTCAGTGAACGGGAAGTAGTCCGGCCGGAAACGCAGATTGCTCTTGGTGCCGAAGATCTGCCGCGCGAACGAGTAGAGGACGCCCTTCAGGTCGGCCATCGTCAGCTTCTCGTCGATGGCGAGTCCCTCGTACTGGTGAAGGATGCTCTCGTGGATCGCGTCGGTCGCCTCGTACCGGTAACAGCGGCCCGGGATGATGACGCGGATGGGCGGCTTGCGCTGCTCCATGATCCGGACCTGCATCGGTGAGGTGTGGGTCCGCCCGAGCAGCGGCTTCGTGGGGTCGTCGCCGAGCGGATTCGACACCCACAGCGTGTCCCACTTCTCGCGCGCGGGATGCCCCGGCGGGATGTTGAGCGCTTCGAAGTTGTAGTAGTCGGTCTCGATCTCGGGCCCCTCGACCGTCTCGAAGCCCATCGTCGCGAAGACGCGCGAAACCTCGCGGATCGTCGCGGTCACCGGATGCAGGCGTCCGATGCGGACGGGCCGGCCGGGGAGCGAGAGGTCGACGCGGTCCCGAAGGCCGCTGTCGATCGACGCGCTGTGGAGCGCTGTGCCGCGGCTTTCGAGCGCGGCCTCGATGCGCGCCTTCGCTTCGTTCACCGCTGCGCCGTAGGCTGGCTTGTCCTTCGCCGCGAGCGTCGCGATCTGTTTGGTCGCCTGCGTGACCTCGCCGTCTTTGCGACCGAGGTACTTCACTCGCGCCGACTCGAGCGCGGCATCATCCACGGCAGTGGCGATCTCCGCCACCGCGCGGTCCGCCAGCGTTCTTAGGTCCTGCGGCCCCGCCATATCTCTCCCAAACAAGAAAGCCCGCGCTCGCTCGTGTGCTCTCGCACACCGGGACGAAGGCGGGCCTCCGCGGTACCACCCGATCTCCCACCGGCACGCGGCCGATGGACACTCGTGGGGAGCGCTATCGGGCTCCACCCGGATGCGCTTTTCTGCGCATCGGCTCCGGAGCGAATTCCCGCGTTCCGTGTCGCTGCGGGCTTTCAGTCACGACCCGCATTCCCTGTGCGACGTTTACGCGGTACTGGTCTCCCTCGACGCCTCTATGAGCTGGCTCTGTCGGCTTTCTTCGTGTTCACCAAGTCGAGATAGTGCCGGAACACCTTTGGATCGCGGACTGCCATGTCCGCGAGGACCTTGCGGTCGAGCTGGACGCCCGCGCTCCGCATGGCGGCCATGAGCCGGCTATACGAGACGCCGGACTCGCGCGACGCCGCGTTGATGCGTGCGATCCAGAGCGAGCGGAACTGCGTCTTCCGCTTGCGGCGATCGCGGTAGGCGTAGTTCAGCGCGTGGAGCGCGGCCTCGCGCGCAGGACGGACGAGCTTGTGTTTCGCCCCGCGGCGGCCTTCTGCGGCGCTCAGGAGCTTCTTGTGCTTCTTGTGGGCGGCGACCCCGCGCTTTATCCGTGTCATGCCTTCTCCTACTTCCCTACGAGGTGCGGCAGCATCTTGCGGATCAGCCTCAGGTCCCCGCGGGCCACGAGCGCCTTGCCGGCGTGCGCCCGCTTCCGGCGGGGCGACTTGTGCGCGTTGAGGTGGCCCTTGTACGCCTTCATGCGCATGAGCTTGCCGCGCCCGCTCGCAACGAAGCGCTTCTTGGCGCCGCTATGGCTCTTGATCTTGGGCACGACGGGATGGCCTCCTCGCGCGAAGTGTGAACGCGAATTGTACCGGTTAGTTCGTTCGCTTACGAGGCGCGGCGCTCGGCGCGGCAGCCGGTGTGCTCGCGGGCCGCGGAGCGCCTGGTGGTGTGGCGCTCGCACTCTGCGGCGCCGGGGGGGCAGTCGGCTTCGGCGCGGAAGCAGGAGCCGCCGCGGCAGGCCGTGGTGCCGGAGCTGGAGCGGCAGCCGCGGGTCTCGGTGCCGCCGCGGCCAGAGGAGCGGCGGGCTTTGGTACGGGAGCGCCTGCGGCGGGTGGCGGTGGTGTCGTGGTCCCGGGCGCCGGCGCTGTGGGCGCGCCCTGTGCGTCGCGACGAACGGGGTTCATGACCATGATCATCGAGCGGCCCTCGAGAAGGGGCATGCGCTCGACTATCCCGTGGTCTTTCAAGCGGTCGGCGACCTGCAACAGGAGCACCCGGCCGCGATCGGGGTGCGCGAGCTCGCGGCCACGGAAGCGAACGGTGACTTTGAGCTTGTCGCCCTCGTCGAGGAACTTCGACGCGGACTTGATCTTCGTCTCGATGTCGTGCTCGTCGATCTTCGGCGTGATCCGGATCTCTTTCCAGGTCACCGAGCGCTGGCGCTTCTTCGCTTCCTTCGCCTTCTGCTGCTCGGCATAGCGGTACTTGCCGAAGTCGAGGATGCGGGCGACCGGCGGCGTCGAGTTCGGCGCGATCTCGACCAGGTCGTAGCCGAGATCCTGGGCGTGCGCGAGCGCGCGCTGCGTCGGAACGACACCGAGCTGTTCGTTGTTCGGGCCGATCAGGCGCACGGCGGGCACGCGGATACCTTCGTTGATCCGCAGTTCGGGAGCGGCTATACGCGCGCCTCCGCTAAGAGCAGAGGGATTGCCTGCCGGTAGATGAAGTCAACTCGGAAGAGGATATCACCGGGCGAGGAGCGCACGAATGTGGTCGCGAACGGATGGCCAGTCCGTGCGCGTGATCCCATACACGACGCTCGTTCGGATGCGCCCATCGTGCGAGATCCGGTCGTCACGGTGCTCGCCCTCTTTGATCGCGCCCAATCGCTCCATCGCGCGCTGCGACCGATCGTTCAGCTTGTCCGTCTGCAGCCAGACGCGGTGCGCGCCGAGGTCCTCGAAGAGATGGCGTAGCTGCAGGAACTTCGCCTCGGTGTTCGCGACCGTGCGGCGTGCCTCGCGCCCGAGGAAGGTCCATCCGATCTCCGCGGTCTTGTTGCCACGATCGATGTGAAGGAAGCGCGTGCTGCCGATCGGCGCGCCGTCGCTGATGCGGCGCGTAAGGAACGCCACCTGATTGCCGAGGATCTGCTCCTGGAGCGCCGCGTCGATCCAGCGCTCGAGCTCCCCCACCTCGCGCGGCATCGGCACGAGCATGAGGCGCCAGATGTCGGCGTCGTGCGCTACCGGGAAGAGCTCGGCGGCGTGCTCGCGTCGCAGCGGCTCGAGCCGGACGTGCATCCCGGTGAGGGCGACCGGCCGTGGATCGAACGCCGGCCGCGTGCGGCCGACGACATACGCCATCTTCACGTCGTCGGCGAAATGCCCTTTGTCGGTCATGACCCCGTCCCGCTCGACGCCTTCGACCTCGAAGCCCGCCGCCCTGTACGACGCGATCGCGCGGTCGTTGTACGCGAGCACGCTGAGCGAGACGCGGTGGACGCCCAGATCGTCCACCAGGTGTCTGACGAGCAGTCCGAGCGCCTCGCGGCCGAGGCCCTTGCCCCACAGCGCCGGCTCGCCGATCCCGATCCCCACCTCGGCGCTCTTTCCCTTGGGGCGCAGATCGCGGTAGTTGGCCTGGCCGATCGGTCGGCCCTCGTATTCGATCGCGAACACGACGCCGCGGTTCTCGCCGATGACGTCCATCCATTTGCGCGCGGCGTCGTTGTCCGCGAAGCGACCCGGCCGCCGTCCCCACTGGAACCAGGCGAAGTCCGGGTCGTTCGCCCAGCGCACGAGGTGCGGCGCGTCGGCCTGTGTCATCGGTCGCAGCGTGACGCGCTGGCCACGGAGCGTCGGCGCGATCGCCTGTGTCGTTGTCATGCCATCGCGTCGCCCGCACTCGGCTCATGCGCGGCGAAGTCCGCCGGGAGAGCCTTGGTGTCGCGCTCCTTCTTGATGCGCTCGATGAAGTCGTCGAACGCGACGCCCCGATCTTCGTCGCGCGATCCGCGGCGCCGCACCGACACCGTCCCGGCGGCAGCCTCCTTGTCCCCGACGACGAGCATGTAATTCGCTCTGCGGTGCTGCGCTTCCTTGACGCGGTTGCGGAGATCGCCCGCCTGAGAGTCGAGGTGGACGCGGAAGCCGCCGGCGCGGAGCTTCGCGGTGATCTCACGCGCGTACTCGAGCGCCGTCTCGCGGACCGGGATCACCGCCACTTGTTCCCACGCGAGCCAGAGCGGGAAGTTTCCGGCGTAGTGCTCGATGAGACCACCGACGAAGCGCTCGAGGCTGCCGAACAGCACGCGGTGGATCATCACCGCGCGCTCGCGCTGGCCCCTGTCGTTCACGTACGTGACGTCGAAGCGCTCGGGCAGGTTGAGGTCGATCTGCACCGTGGCGCCCTGCCACTCGCGACCGATGGCGTCGTGCACCTTGATGTCGATCTTCGGCGCGTAGAAGACGCCGCCGCCTTCGTCGATCTTGTAGGGGACCTCGCGGATACCGAGGGCGGTCTTGAGGGCGTCCTCCGCCTTGTCCCAGAGCTCATCCGAGCCGAGCCGTTTCTCTGGTCGGGTGGAGAGGTAGATCGATGGGTCCGTGTATCCGAATACGCTGAGGAACTCGAGCGCGAGATCGAAGACCTTCCCGATCTCCTCCTGTGCCTGCTCCCAGGTGCAGAAGATGTGGGAGTCGTCCTGCGTGAAGCCGCGGACGCGGAGCATCCCGTGGAGCGTGCCGCCGCGCTCGTACCGGTACACCGTGCCGAGCTCGCCGATGCGCATGGGCAGCTCGCGGTACGAGTGGATCTTCGACTGGAACACCTTGATGTGGCCCGGGCAGTTCATCGGCTTGATCCAGAAGTTCTGGGTGCCATCGTCGAGCGCGAGCGGACCGTACATGTTCTCGCCGTACTTCTCGAGGTGCCCCGACCGCTGGTAGATCTTCTCGTGCGCGATGTGCGGCGTGTAGACGAGCGTGTAGCCGCGCTCGTGATGGATCTTGCGCCACCACGCCTCGAGCTCCTCGCGCACGACCGACAGGTTTGGCAGCCACAGCACCAGGCCGGACCCCAGCTCCTCGTCGACGCGGAACAGCTCGAGCTCCTTGCCGAGGACCCGGTGGTCGCGCCGCTCGATCTCCTCGAGTCGTTTCAGGTAGGCATCGAGCTGCTTCTGATCCGGCCACACCGTGCCGTAGATGCGCTGGAGCTGCGGATTGCGCTCGTTGCCGCGCCAGTACGCGCCGGCGA
>DATDEH010000042.1 GCA_036523395.1 Candidatus Limnocylindria bacterium
GCCCGGAACGATCGCGGCGTCGTAGCCCGCGAGGTCGGCGTCCTCGTGCCAGAGGATGTCGCTCTCGACATCCGGCACGAGCGAGAGCGCGTGCTGGAAGTCGCGCTCGCTCCACGTGCCCGGGTAGCGGAGGATCGCGACGCGCGTCATGCCGGCACGCTTTCTTTGAGCTCGTAGGCGTAGTCCTCGATGACCGGGTTCGCCAGCAGCTCGTTGCCCATGAGACGGACGGCCTCGCGCGCCGCGACCTCGCTCGCCGCCTCGAACGTGACGACGATCTCCTTGCCTGTCCGAACGTCGGAGACGGCAAGGCCGAGCGAGCGCAGCGCGCCGCGCACGGCCTCGCCCTGCGGATCGCGGACCTCGGCTTTCGGCAGCACACGGATCGTCGCGACGAAGATCATCCGAACCACTCCTCGCCGGTGAGCTTTCCGTAGCACTCGCGGTAACGCTGGCTCGTACCTTGAACGACCTCGGGCGGGAGCGCCGGCGCCGGCGGCTCCTTGTTCCAGCCGCTGCTGGTGAGGAAGTCGCGCACGTACTGCTTGTCATAGGAGGGCGGCGACCCGCCCGGCTTGTACGTCGCGGCATCCCAGTAGCGCGACGAGTCCGGGGTCAGCGCCTCGTCGATGAGCGTCAGCTTACCGTCGTAGAACCCGAACTCGAACTTCGTGTCGGCGAGGATCAGCCCGCGACCGAGCGCGTACGCGTGCGCCTTGCGATACAGCTCCAGGGTGACCTCCTCGAGCTGCCTCGCGAGCTCGCTGCCGACGAGGGACGACAGCTGCGCACGCGAGATGTTCACGTCGTGGCCGGTCACGGCCTTCGTGGCGGGCGTGAAGATCGGCTCGTCGAGGCGCTGCGATTCCTGCAGGCCCTTGGGAAGGGCCTCGCTCGCGACCGTTCCGAGGGCCTTGTATTCCGTCCAGCCCGAGCCCGCGATGTATCCGCGCGCGACGCACTCGACGTCGATCCGCTCGCAGCGCTTCACGAGCACCGCGCGGCCATCGAGCTCGGGCACCTCGCGGAACACCGGCGGCATCTCATCGATGTTCGTCGAGATGAGGTGATTCGGGACGACGCGCTCGGTCCGGTCGAACCAGAAGCTCGAGAGCTCGGTGAGCACGCGGCCCTTGTCCGGGATCGGCGTCGGGAGCACCACGTCGAACGCGGACAGGCGGTCGCTCGCGACGATGACGAGCCGGTCGCCGCCGGCCTCGTACACGTCACGCACCTTGCCGCGCCGGAACAGCGTCGCGCCTGGGACCTTGCTCTCGATCAATGTACTCACTCGGGAAGGACTCCTTTTAACCGCTCGCGCCAGGTCGACGCGACGTCGCGCGCGACGTCGGCCGCAAGTCCGCGGTAGTCCTCGGGGCGCTCGAGGATCCGTCGCTCCTCGGGCGAGAGCTTAATGAGGTAATCGCGCAGCTCCGCGTCCTGCGCGACGACCTCGAGCACCGAGCGCGAGCCGCGCTCGGCCTCGAGCGTGAGTCGGCGCACCGCCTCATGCGCGTCGGGGTGGCCGTACTTCGCGAGCAGCACGTAGAGCGGCTCGGCGACGATCGCGCCGCGCGACATCGCGAGGTTGGCCTTGAGCCGGTCGCGGTCGACGCGGATCCCCTCGAGCGATCCGGCCATGCGCCCAGCGGCGTACGCGGTCGAGGCGATGATCTCGCCGAGGAACCGCTGCGACGCCGAGTTCGTCAGGTCGCGCTGGTGCTCGCTGATCTGGTCGAGATAGGTCGTCATGACGCGCGGCGCCATGGCCTTCCAGATCGACTTCACATTCTCGAACGACACCGGGTTGCGCTTGTGGGGCATCGTCGACGAGCCGACCTGCTCCGCGCCGAAAGACTCTGCGACCTCACCGATCTCCGTGCGCTGGAGCTGGCGCATGTCGTCGGCGAGATTCGCCATGACGCCGAGCGCCGTGACGCAGGCATGGGCGAGGTCGGTCCAGCCCTCGGGCTCGACGATCTGCGTCGAGCTCGAGCGCGGGTGAAGGCCCAGCCCCGCCAGGAAGCGCCGCTCGAGCGCGCGCGCGTCTTCGGTGAGAAGGCCCATGGCGCTGTACACGCCGACCGCGCCGGACAGTTTGCCCGGCAGGCGACGCGCGACCGAACGCAGGAACTCGACGCGGTCGCCCAAACGCGAGACGTACTCGGCCATGGCGAAGCCGAACGTGATCGGCTCGGCGTGACGTCCGTGCGTGCGACCGATCTGCGGCGTGTCGGCCTCCGCCTCGGCGATCGAGATGCAGCGCGCGACGAGCGCACCGAGTGCGGGCACGACGACGCGCTCGACGCACTCGCGGTACCGCAGCGCGTTCGCGGTGTCGACGATGTCGTACGACGTCGCACCGAGATGAACGAACCGTTTCGCTTCGTCCGGGACCTGATCGCGGATGACATTCACGAGCGCGCGCACGTCGTGCCGCGTCTTCGTCTCTTCTTCTGCGACCTCCTGCGGCGTGACGCGGTCCGCGGCGCGCGCGATCGCGTCGGCGACTGCGCGGTCGCAGATCCCCGCGTCGGCCATCGCCTGCGCGAGGGCACCCTCGACGCGCGCCTGGTAGCGGATCGTCGCCGCGGCGGAGAGATAGGGCTGCAGCGACTTGAACAGCGCGGCGTCTCCGCCGTAGAAGCGGCTGTCGATCGGCGAGATGGTGTCGAAGCGGTTCTGAATACTCATCGAGCGAGCACCTTGGCGGCCATGCCTTCGCGCAGCATGCGCAGGCGGCTCGCGAGCTCCTCGTCGGCGGTCGCGAGGATCTCGGCCGCGAGGATCCCGGCGTTGGCGGCCCCGGCCTCGCCGACCGCGACGGTCGCCACGGGGATGCCCCGCGGCATCTGCACGATAGAAAGGAGTGCGTCGAGCCCGCCGGCGATCGCGTTGGGCGCCACGAGCGGGACACCGATGACCGGACTCGTCGTGATCGCGGCGACCGCGCCCGCGAGGTGCGCCGCACCGCCGGCGCCGCAGACGAACACCTTCACGCCGCGCCGGCCTGCCTCTGTGACGTAGTCGCGCAACGCCTCCGGTGTGCGGTGAGCCGACAGGACGCGCATCTCGCACTCCACGCCGAGGCCGCGCAGCGTCTCGACCGCGATCTTCATGACGGTCTCGTCCGACGTCGAACCCATGAGCACGCTCACCGAAGGCGTCACGCGACGGCCACCCCACCCCCCGCTGCGATGTCGGAACGATAGAACTTGCCGGCGAACGTCACGCGCTCCGCGCCCTGATACGCCCGATCGCGCGCCTCGGCCACGGTCGCGCCGCCGGCCACGATGTGCATGACGCGTCCGCCTGAGGTGATGAAACCGCCCGAGGGCGTTGCGGTCGTCGCGCCATGGAACGCGTACACGCCATCGGGCAGGCTATCGAGACCCTCGATCCTGTCGCCGGTGCGTGGCGCGCCGGGATATCCCTCGGCGCAGAGCACGACATCGACGAAGGCGCGCTGGCTGAAACGCAGCGGGTTGGCCGCGACATACTCGCGAAGCTTGCCCTCGCCGAGCGCGACCATGAGCTTGGCGAAATCGCCGCCGATGCGCGGCAGCGTGACCTCCGCCTCAGGATCGCCGAAGCGCGCGTTGTACTCGAGCACTTTGAAGCCGCGCTTCGTTCGGATGAGGCCGGCGAAGATGATCCCGCGGAAAGGCGTGCCGCGCGCAGCGAGCGCGCGCGCGATGGGCGTGATCACTTCGTCGGCGACGCGCTGCGCGTCCTCATCCGGCAGCACGGTGGTCGGCGACGAGGCGCCCATTCCGCCGGTGTTCGGTCCGATGTCACCGTCACCGAGGCGCTTGTGGTCGCGCGCGGGCGGAAGCGCGACGACGGTCTCTCCGTCGACCAGCGCCTGAAGCGATGCTTCGTCACCTTCGAGCAGCTCCTCGAACACGACGCGGCCGCCGCTCGTCGGCGGCGTGCCCAGCGTCATCAGCGCCTGCTCGATGGTGCGACAGATCGTGACGCCCTTTCCCGCCGCGAGGCCGTCGGCCTTCACGACGAGCGGCGCCGCCCACTTGTTGCGATCGAGCGCGTTGCGCGCCTGCTCCGGGGTCGTGAACGTTTCCCAGCGCGGTGACGGGATCCCGGCCTCGGTCATGAGCTCTTTCGCGAAGGTCTTGCTCCACTCGATCTTCGCGGCTTCTTTCGACGGCGCGACGACCGAGATGCTCGCCCGCCGCATGTGATCGCCGATGCCTTCGGCGATGAGCTCGTCGGGCCCGACGATCGCGAGATCGATCGCTGACGCCGCGAGATGCTGCTCGAGACGACCGACGTCTCGCGGCTGGAAGTCGAGCACCCGCGAGAAGAGCGCGACGCCGGCGTTGCCCGGGACGACATCGATCGTCGCGACGCTGTCGCAGCGCGCGAGACGCCACGCGATCGCGTACTCGCGCCCGCCGCCGCCGAGTACCAGGCAGTTGAGACCCGGCGCTCCGATGGACCGCCCCGGGCTCCGCTGCTTGCGCTGCTCCTGGATGAGCTGCTGCACCTTCTCGCCGTGGCGGAAGTAGTCCCGGATCGCTTTCAACTCACTCCCACTCGATCGTCGCCGGCGGCTTCGACGAGATGTCGTACACGACCCTGTTCACCGCAGCGATCTCGTTCACGATGCGCGCAGATGCGCGTGCGAGCACGTCGTATGGCAAGCGCGCCCAGTCGGCGGTCATGAAGTCCTCGGTCGTCACCGCGCGGAGCGCGACGAGCGCGCCGTAGGTGCGGAAATCGCCCATGACGCCCACGCTTCGCACAGGAGTAAGAACGGCGAACGCCTGGGCGACGGTGCGGTACAGGTCGGCCGCCCGCAGCTCCTCGAGGAAGATCGCGTCCGCCTGTCGAAGGGTATCGAGCGCCTGATGGTCGATCGGACCGAGCACACGCACGGCGAGCCCCGGGCCCGGGAATGGGTGACGCCAGAGGATGTCCTCTGGGATGCCGAGCTCCGCGCCAACGCGCCGGACCTCGTCCTTGAAGAGACGCCGCAGCGGCTCGACGACCTCGAGCGCCATGACCTCGGGCAGCCCGCCGACGTTGTGGTGCGTCTTGATCCGCGCGCTCGTCTTGGACTCGCGCGAGCGCGACTCGATGACATCCGGGTAGATCGTGCCCTGCACGAGGAGATCGACGTCCCCGACGCGGCGCGCCTGCTCCTCGAAGCACCGGATGAATTCCTCGCCGATGATCATCCGCTTCTGCTCGGGATCGACGACGCCGGCGAGGCGACGGAGGAATCGCTCCGACGCGTCGACGTGAACGAGGCGCAGCCGCGGGCCGAACGTCGCGACGACCTCCTCGGCCTCGTTCGCGCGAAGCAAACCTGTGTCGATGAACACGCAGGTGAGCCGGTCGCCGATCGCGCGCGCGACGAGCGTCGCGGCCACCGCGGAGTCGACGCCGCCGGAGAGCGCGCAGATCGCGTGACGATCGCCGATCGTTCGCTTGAGCTCGGCGACGGCCTCCTCGATAAAGGCCGCAGGCGTCCAATCGCCTTCGCAACCGCACACGCGGTAGAGGAAGTTGCGCAGCACCTCGGCGCCGCGCGGTGTGTGCATGACCTCGGGATGGAACTGGACGCCGAAGCGGTTCCGACCATCGCTCATCGCCGCGAGCGGCAGTCGCTCGGTGCGCGCGATGCCGTGGAAGCCGGGCGGAAGCCGTTTCACGGTGTCGCCGTGGCTCATCCAGGCGCGCTCGTGGTCGGAGAGGCCCTCGAACAGACCGCCGGACTCGGCGATGTCGACCGTCGCGGGGCCATATTCGCGTTTGCCCTCGGGCGCGACCTCGCCGCCGAGCACGTGCGCCATGAGGTGCATGCCGTAGCAGATCCCGAGGACCGGGAACCGCCCATCCAGGACCGCGGGCTCGATCTGCGGCGCGTCCGCGTCGTACACGCTCGACGGCCCGCCGGAGAGGATCACGCCGACGACGCCCCGGCGCTCGAGCTCTTTCGCGGTGACGTCGTGCGGGAAGATCTCGCAGTACACACGCGACTCGCGGACGCGGCGCGCGATCAGCTGCGTGTACTGCGATCCGTAGTCGAGGATGGCGATCGTCGCTCGGCGCTGCCGGGCGGACTCCCCCTCCGTTGTCTGGAGGCGGCTGTCCGGCGCGCTCACCTGTTGATTATCGCGTAGCGCCTGCCCGCACGACAGCCACACGCGTAGCGCCTGTAACAGGCTCGGCTCGGGACTAGTCTTTTGCCACGACCAACTTCAAAGGGGAGCGATCATGGACCCCAAGCCCGGCGACATCGTGCATTTCGAGATCAACACCAAGGACCCGGGACGAGCCAAGACCTTCTACTCGAAGGTATTCGGCTGGAAGTACAAGGACTCGGACATCCCGGGGATCGAGTACTACCTCATCGACGGCGTCACGCCCGGTGGCGCGATCAATCCGCAGACCGATCCGTCCCAGACGAAGGCTCCGACGATCTACTTCGGCACCGATGACATCGACGCGTCGCTGAAGAAGGTCCGCGACGCCGGCGGGAAGGCCGATGACAAACAGCCGATCCCGGGCCAGGGCTGGTTCGCCGGATGCACCGACATCGACGGCAACGCGTTCTCGCTCTACCAGAACGACCCCAGCGTCACGATGGAGACCGAGCACGCACATCAGGAGGCGCGCGCCTAGCTGAACTCGGCGAGCACCCTTCGGAGCGAACCGGCGAAACCGCCGGGGTAGCTGTCGATCACGCCCGGATAGGCTCGGGCGACCGCATAGAAGGTGAGCGTTCGCGAGACCTCGCCGATGCGGCGCCCGAGCTCCGCGGCGTCTCGGAGCGCCGGTGTCGACGCGCGATCGCTCCACGGCTCGAGATACGCGTCGCGGAGCGCGACGATCTCCGGGTCGTCGGGCGCGTGCTTGGTCGCGGACGCCGCGAAGCGCAGCGTGACCGCGAGCGTCAGGAACGGATGCGAGACGCAGGCGTCGCCCCAGTCGAAGATCACCGCGCGCCCGTCGCGAACGAGTACGTTGCCGTGATGCAGGTCGTCGTGCTGCAGCGTGTCCTCGATGCCGAGCGCGGTCAGCGCGCCGAGCGCCTCGTTCAGCTTGGGGCGCAGTCCGAAGAGGGCTCGTCGCTCGTCCTCGGTGATCCGATCCTCACGCCCAGCCGAGATCCCCGGCTCGTTCGCGACCGCATCCACGAAGCCCGCGACGAGCAGGGTCGCGCGATGATCGGGCGTGCCGAATCCGAGGATCTCGCGCACATGGCGCGTCGCGGCTCGCTGCATCCGGGCGTATCGCGGCAGGACCTCGCGCCACGCGCGGAGGAACTCATCGCCTGAGTACGCGTCCCGGATCTTCTTGCCGCCCTCCGCGACAAGCATCCATGGCTGCGTCGGGTGCAGCGCGAGCACCTCGGTGACGAGACCGGGGAACTCGTGATGGAGAAGTGCAGTCAGTCGCGGCTCGTGGGCCTGCGTTGGCCCGCAGCACTTCACATAGACGGCGCCGCGGTCCGTTGGGACGCGAAAGACCGCCGACCATGGACGCTCGTGTACCTGCGTGATCGGCGCGGTGATCGCGATGCGGAGCGATCGGCATGTCTCGCGTGTCCACGCGTGGGCCTCGGCGACGAACGACCCCGCGGCGATCCCCTAATACCGCGTGGAGCCGGTGAACGTGAACGCCGCGAGTCGGACCGCGGGAACCCGCTGGCAGGACGCCGTCAGACCGAATTGCTCCGCCGGAACGAGCAGGCGCAGATCCCTCCCGATCGCACGCACGCCGCTCCAGGCTTCGTGATAAGACTGCGTGAATCGCAGATTCTTGATCGGATACGCGATCTCGCCGTTCTCGATCGCGAACGTACCGTCGCGCGTCATGCCGGTGACGATCGTGCGCAGCTGGTGCACCCACCGGGTGTAGTGGAAGCGCGTCACGAGCAGACCCTTCTTCACGCCGGCGACCAACGCGTCGTGCGACGCGTCGCCGGCCTCGAATCGCACATGCATCGGCGCGGACGGCATGAATGCGTTCGGAGGTAGCGCATGACCGGTGTTGCGCGCGCCGACGCGGTGCGCCGTACCGGAGTCGTACACGACGCCGCGAGCGACGCCGCTCTCGAGCAGCGTCACGCGCTCGCTCGGTTGGCCTTCGAAGTCGAAGGGCCGCGGCATGCTCTGCGGGTCGAATGGATCCTCGACCAGGGTGATGGCGCCGGTGACCTGCTGGCCGATCTTCCCACCGACGAAGGACCGGCCCTCCTCGACCGCGAGACCGGTGAAGTGGCTGCTAAGGAAACCGACCATGTCGTGCACGCAATACGGCTCGAGCACCACCTCGTACGTCCCGGCTTCCATGTCGCGCGGCCGCTGCGCGCGCACAGCCTTCGACACCGCTTCCTGCGCGGCGCCGTCAACGTCGAGCTCCTTGAAATCGGGAGAGACCCTTTGCGCGAACGCTGAGCCGTCGTCGCCGATCGCACCGATCTGCACCTCGGCGTGGGTCTGCGGCGCATAGGCCCACGTGCCGGTGGTGCTCGCGACCGCGATCTCCTGCACGTTCGACGAGACGAATCCGGCGCACACCAGCTTCCGCGCTTTCGCCGCGTCGCAGAGGATCTTCACCGCGCGAGCACGATCCATCGGGGTGGCCTCGGCGGTCCGTTCGACGTATGCCGGCGGCGCCGTCGCGATCGGGCGCGGCTCGGGCAGTCCGCCGAAGGTCGGGTCTTCCGGCGCGCGCCGCGCGAGCTCGGTCGCGGCCTCCGCCGCACGGCGCAAGCCCTCTTCATCGAGCCGGTTCGTCGTCGCGGTCGCGCGTCGCTTTCCGATCACGACGCGGATCGTCACGTCGGCCTCGCGCGATGTGACGTTCTGGTGGATCGCGGCGTTCGCGTAGCGCGTCAGCGATCCGGTGCGCGCGATCACGAGCGCCTCCGCCTGATCACCCTTCGCCGCCTTGAGCGCGCGCTGCGCGACGTCACGCAGCTCACGATCGCCGAACAGCGCTCCGCTCACTTGTTCAATCTCTGGCCTTCGGCGAGGAGACACGCTCAGGGCTGGTGGTCCCGCTCCTCGCGCACGCTCGCTGCGGCTCGCTGACAGGCGCCCCTCCCCCTGACCCGCTCGTCGCTCGCCCAGTCATTTGATGACCCCGACCTTTACGTCGCGGAAGCGGGCCGGAGCGGCGCCATGTCCGGTGTGCGCGCCCTGGCCGGGCTGGCCTTTTCCGCAGTTCGGCGTGCCCCACATCACCCATTCGCTTTCCGAGCAGACCGCGTCGCAGCTGCCCCAGAACTCGGGCGTGATCCCCGTGTACGTCGGATTGCGGACCATGTCGCCGCGCTTGCCCTTCTTGATCTCCCAGCCGATCTCGGTGCCGAACTGGAAGTTGAAGCGCTTGTCGTCGATCGACCACGAGCGGTTGGTGTCCATGAGGATCCCGTCGTCGGTGTCGGCGATGAGGTCGTCGAGCGTGCCCGCGGTCCCCGGCATGACCGAGACGTTGGTCATGCGGATGATCGGCACGCGCTGCCAGCCATCGGCGCGCATCGTCCCGTTCGAGCGCTTGCCGAGCGCGGCGGCCGTCTCGCGGCTCATCAGGTAGCCGACGAAGAGGCCGGCCTTCACCGCCCAGCCCTCCGACGCGGGCACGCCCTCGTCGTCGAACCCGAACGTGCCGAGGCCGCCCGGCGATGTCGCGTCGATGCGGATGTTCACCTGCTCCGAGCCGTACCGGAACGTGCCGAGCTTGTCCGGCGTGAGGAACGAGGTCCCGGCGAACGCGGCCTCACTCCCCAGCGCGCGATCGAGCTCGATCGGGTGCCCGCAGCTCTCGTGGCACTGCAAAGACAGCTGGTTGCCGGCGAGGATCACGTTGGTCCTGATGTCCTGCGGGCACGGCTTGGCTTTGAGCAACGCGAGCGCTTCATCGGCGACCCGCGGCGCGTTGCCGACGAGATCCCACTTCGTGAGGACCTCCCAGCCGCCGGAGTTCTGATAGCGGAGTCCATCGGGATACGTGCGGATCTGCAGCTCGCCGTCGCCGACTGCCTCGGCCGCGATGCCTCCGCCGACCTCGCTGAGCCGCTGCTGTATGTCCGCGCCTTCGGTCGAGAGGAACAGCTTGTCCTCGCGCCAGATCGAATATGCGGCGCGCGTCGTCCGCAGGCCTTTCCTCTCGCGCAGCTTCGCCTCGGCGGCGATGAGCAGGCCGAGACGATCATCGACGGTCATCGCGAATGGATCGACGTCCACTGACGTCGTGAATGTCGCCGTCTTCGCCTCCACCGGCGCAAGAGCCGCATCGCGCATCTTCGTGAGCGCCGACGCCTTCGCGATCTCGACCGCCAGCGCCGCGACGCGATCCGCCTCGTCGGCGGTGACGATCTGCGAGGCGGCGAACCCCCACGCACCGTCAGCGATCGCGCGGACGCCGAACCCGAACGAATCCGCTCGGTCGGCGCTCTCGAGCCGCCCATTCTTCACGAGCGCGTTCTCTTCGTCGCGGCGAACGAATCGGACGTCGGCGTACGAGGCGCCTCGTTTTCGCGCGGTGTCGAGCGCGCGTTTGGCGAGATCGCGCTCGGCGGAGAAGCTCGCGATCACAATTTGATTCGATAACCGCTGCGGCGGTTCCAGGCGTCGCTCGTCCTCACCTGGGACCTGCGGGTCCCAGTCTCGTCCTCGCTAGCCTGTAGTTCGGTGGTTCGACGGTGATGCTGATGTCGTGCGGGTGCGACTCGCGCAGACCCGCGCCCGAGATGCGGACGAAGGTCGCCTTCGTGCGGAGGTCCTCGACCGTCGCGGCGCCGACGTACTTCATTCCCGCGCGCAGGCCGCCGACGAGCTGGTGCAGGAACGGCTCGAGCGGACCAACGCACTTGACATGTCCCTCGACGCCCTCGGGCACGAGCTTGGAGAACTCCCCGACGTCCTGTTGACCGTACCGATCTCGCGACGCGCCTGTCTTCGTGCCCGCGCGCGCCTGCATCGCGCCCATCGAGCCCATGCCGCGGTACGACTTGAAGCGCCCATCCGTTGTTTCGGTGACGTCGCCGGGCGACTCGTCGACGCCGGCGAGAAGCCCACCGAGCATCACGGTCGATGCGCCTGCGCCGATGGCCTTCGCGATGTCACCGGACTGCTGGATCCCGCCGTCCGCGATGATCGGGATGCCGTGCCGGTCGGCTGCCTCGGCGCAGTCGAAGACCGCCGTGATCTGCGGCATGCCGGCGCCGGCGACGACGCGCGTCGTGCAGATCGCCCCGGGCCCGACGCCGACCTTCACGCTGTCGGCTCCAGCGGCGATGAGCTCCTCGGTGCCTTCGGCCGTCACGACGTTCCCAGCAATGACCTGGACGCGGTGCCGCGCCTTCACCTTCTCGACCATGCGGATGACGCCGGCGGAGTGGCCGTGCGCGACATCCACGACGATCACATCGACTCCGGCGGCGACGAGCGCGGCGGCCCGTTCGTCCGCGTCGCCCGAAACGCCAACGGCCGCCGCGACCATCACGCCGGCGTCCTTCGCGACCTGCACCTCGTGGACCTGATCGGCGATCGGGAGATTGCGGTGGATGACCCCGATCCCGCCGAGCCGCGCGAGGGCGATCGCCATGCGCGATTCCGTGACCGTGTCCATCGCGGCGGAGAGGATGGGGATCTCAAGCGTGATGCTCTTGGTGAGGCGGGCCTTCGTGGAGACCTGGGTGGGGAGGACGTCGCTACGGGCTGGGATGAGGAGGACGTCGTCGAACGTGAGACCTTCCTTGGTGAAGCGCTCCCCCACGCGGCTCACGTGGGCCGAAGTGTAGGGCTAGCGCTGTTGCCGGGACTTCGCGAGACGCTCGCCGTATGCGGTGCCGCCCTGGGCCCACAGATTGAGCATCTCGATGCGCTGCTTGGTCCACGAACGGGCGCGCCACCAGAAGACGCCCGCGGCCGAAAGCGCGACCAGACACGCGCCGGGAAGGATCACGGGCTGAAGATCCGTGAAGAGATCGAGACGATGCGCCACGATCGCGAGCGCGACGAACACCAGGAGCTCGATCTCGCCGAGCAGGATGAGGAAGATGAGTGCGAACGACGCCGCACCGAAGCTGCGCTTCGTTCGATGAGGGAATGCAACGTCAAGGAGGTTCGTCATCGAGCGCGGATTCTAGAGCAGCGTTGCGCTGCGCTCGGGTCCGATCCCGACCATTCCCACGGGCGCTCCGACCGTCGCCTCGATGCGCGAGAGATACGCGCGCGCCGCCGCGGGCAGATGCGCGCGGTCGGCGACTCCCGTGAGCGGGTCGCACCATCCAGCGAGCTTCTCGTACTGGGGCACCGCGCGCTCGAGCACCGCCGTCGGTGGCATGTCCGTCGTGATCGCGCCGTCGACCTGGTAGCTGACGCAGAACGGGATCTCCTTGTACGCGCCGAGCACGTCGAGCTTCGTCACGGCGAGCTCCGTGAAGGCATTGAGGCGATGCGCATGACGTGCGGCCACCGCATCGAACCAGCCGACGCGGCGCGGTCGGCCGGTCGTCGCCCCGTATTCATTGGCTCGCTCGCGCAGGGCGTCGCCCTCGCCGCCGGCCATCTCCGTGGGGAACGGACCCTCGCCCACCGCGGTCGAGTACGCCTTCACGACGCCGATCACCTTCGTGATGTACCGCGGCGGGATGCCCGCGCCCACGGCCGCGCCGCCCGCGAGCGGATTCGAGGAGGTGACGTACGGGTAGATGCCCCAGTCGAGGTCGCGCATCGCGCCGAGCTGTCCTTCTAACAGGATGCGGGCATCGGTCTGGAGCGCGCGCTCGACGAGCGGGAGGGTGTCGACGATGCGATCGCCCAGCGTCGCCGCGGCTGCGAGCACCTCATCCGCGACGACCTTCGCGTCGAGCGGAGCGTCGCCGTACCGCTCGAGCACCTTCTTCTGGCGCTCGAGCTCGTGCGCCACCCGCTGACGGAAGCGACGCTCGTCGCGCACCTCGTACACCTGGATCCCGTGACGCGAGACCTTGTCGGCATACGCGGGACCGACGCCCTGTCCCGTGGTGCCGAGCTTCTGCCGGCCGCGCTCTCGTTCGTCGAGGCGATCGATCGCGACATGCCAGGGCATGAGGAGATGCGCGCGATCCGCGACGCGGAGGTTGGCGGTTCGGATGCCGCTGCGCTCCAGATTCGCGAGCTCCTCGCAGAGCACCTGGAGATTCACCACCGTGCCCGGTCCGACGATGCAGAGCGCGTTCGGATTGAAGATGCCCGACGGCACCAGATGGAGCTTGAAGGTGCCGTGCTGGTTCACCACGGTGTGACCGGCGTTGTTGCCGCCCTGGAAGCGGATGACCACATCCGCCTCCTGCGCCAGGAGGTCCGTGATCTTGCCCTTGCCCTCGTCGCCCCATTGGGCCCCGACGACGGCGGTCACTGGCACGTATTAGGACGATACGCGCGCGGCGGTCACCGCGTCTGGCTGAGGTACACGGCTCCGAGCTTCACGAGCTCGAGCAGCGTTCGCGAGCGAACGGGCTCCTGTCTCCACCACAGGAACGCGTTCCACTCGGGGTCACGCGCCGGGTAATTGCGCATGACGAGGCCGCGCGGTTCGAATGCGCGCTTGAACTCGTACGCGGCGCGACGCTGGTGATAGGGGCTCGTCACGAGGATCGCCGAGCGCAGCTTGCGATTGGCCATCAGCTTCGCGACCTCCGCGGCGTTCTCTTCGGTCGTCGTCGACGCGGGCTCCACGAGCGTCGCGCTCTCCGGCACGCCCTGACGCAACGCCTCGCGGCGCATGATCTCGCCAGAGCTGACCGATTCCGGATCGACCGCGGCACCCGAGAACACGATGACCGGCGCCCAGCCGGCCTTCCACAGCGTGACCGCGGTGTCGGCCCGCGCGCCGGTGTCGCCCGAGATCGCGACGATCGCGTCGACCTTCTCGAGCGGATCCTCGACGGCGAGCCAGCTGCCGATAAGAAGGAATGCGGTAAGGCCGGTGCCGACGCTGAGGAGGACGCCGACGAGCACGCCGAGGAGGAACGTCCGCATGAGCCGAGGCTATCGCGAGCGGCGGGTCTGAGCGTCAGGCGGGAGGAGGGGCGGCTGCGGACGGCGGAGCGTTGCGGCGTGCCTCGAAGCACTCCGAGCAGTACACGGGTCGATCGGTGCGCGGCTCGAACGGGACCTGTGCCTGCCTGCCGCAGTTGCTGCAGATGACGTCGTGCATGTTGGCGGCCCGTGCCGCCGCGCGCTCGGCCTTGGCCTTCTTGCGGCATTCCGGACATCGCTGCGGCTCGTGGAGCAGACCCTTCTGCTGATAGAACTCCTGCTCCCCCGCGGTCCACACGAAGGCGCTGCCGCATTCACGGCAGGTGAGCGATCTGTCCTCGAAGAGGGTGGTCATTGGCTCGCTTTTCGCGCGGAATCCTACGCCGCGCAGTCACGCGGTCAAGCGGTGAGCGCCGTCCGCCGGAGCCCGTCGAGGAGCCCGGTCCGGCTCTGCCAGAGCCCGTCGCGCTTCGCCCTCGAGGCGTCGACGCACGAGCGCTGGACCTCGCCCGGTCGCTCCGGCGCCTTGGTGATGCCGGGCGGGGGTCCAAGTACGTCGGCCATCGCGGCGATGAGCTCGTTGACGCTCGTCGCGACGCCCGTGCCGATGTTGTAGACACCATTCCACTTGCCAGCGAACGCCGCGAGGACGGCGTCGACGACGTCGCCGACGTAGATGTAGTCGCGCTGAGCGTCCCCGTCGCCAAAGACGGTCAGCTTTTCACCGCGCTTCCAGCGGCCCGCGAAGATCGCGACCACGCCGCCCTCGAGATCCTGCCGCTGGCGCGGGCCGTAGACGTTCGCGAGGCGCAGCGTGATGTTCGGGATCTTCGCCGCGCCGACGATCTGCTCCGCCTCGGCCTTGAACTTCCCGTAATTCGATGCGGGATCGACCGGAACGGCCTCAGTGGCGCAGATCCGCGTTTCGCCATAGATCGCTCCGCCGGTAGAGATGTTCACGAACACATGCGCGTGCGCGTCCTCCGCCAGGCGCGCGACGTTTCGCGTTCCCTCGACGATCACGCGTCGATACAGGTCGGGCTTCTCCATCGATTCGACGACCTTTGTCTTCGAGGCGCAGTGCACGACCGCGTCGAAGCGCTCGCCTCGAACAGCTTCGCGCAGCGCTTTGGCATCCGAAACGTCCGCGACACGCAGACGGATGTCAGGCGGGAGATTGGCGCGGTCGCCTGTGGAGATATCGTCCACGACGACCACCTGATCGCCGCGCGCCTTCAGCGCATCGGCGATGTTGCTGCCGATGAAGCCGGCCCCGCCCGTGACGAGTACGCGCATCTCTTGCCTGCTCCCTTTTCCACAGGTGTGGACAACTTCCGGTGGACAGCGCCGCGAGCGCGGGAAAAGCGGTGGACCGTAGCGGCGCGGTTCTGGGGATAGTGTCCTAGGCGCGCCGGCCCTTCTCAGTCACCCTTTGGTCCTATCGCGCGCGATCCCCCAAGCACTTTTCATCCGGATTTCCGGGCGCATTGACACCGAACGTATGTTCTAGTGTGGCGAACACCCTGCATTTGGAGGCGGCATGACGGGGGAGAGCCCGGAGCGGAGCCTTCCGTTCGACGAGTCGGCCGAGCAACAGGTGCTCGGCAGCCTCCTCATCGACCGCGACGCGATCTTCAAGGTCGCCGACCTGCTCGGAAAGGACGACTTCTACCTCGCCCGCCACCAGCGGATCTACGGAACGGTGCAGTCGCTGCTCGAGCGCCGCGAGCGCATCGACCCGCTCACGGTGCAGATCGAGCTCGCGCGGCGCGAAGAGCTCGACCGCGTCGGCGGTCCGGCGTACCTGCGCGAGCTCACGGAGCTCGTACCGACGGCGGTCGAGATCGAGCGGCACGCGCGGATCGTGCGCGACCGCGCGATCCTGCGCCGGCTTCTCGGCGCCGCGACCGCGGTGGCGGCCGATGCGTACGGAGAGCCCACCGACATTCCGCTCGCGCTCGATCGTGCCGAGCAGCGCATCTTCGCGCTCCGCGACGAATCCGCGAACACGCAGCTCCGGCATATCCAGGGCGCGCTGCAGGAGAACTTCGACCACCTGACGCAGCGGATGGAGCGACCGTACGAGGTCAGCGGCATCCCCTCCGGCTTCCGCGAGATCGACTTCTACACCGAGGGCTTCTCCGTCGGCGATCTCATCGTCATCGCGGCGCGTCCATCGGTCGGCAAGACGAGCCTGGGGCTGGCGATGGCGTTCAACATGGCGAAACGCGGCCATCCCACGCTGGTGTTCTCGCTCGAGATGGACGCGAAGCAGGTCGTGTCGCGCTTCCTCGCGATGAACAGCCGCACCGATCTGCTCGCGCTGCGCACCGGGAATGTGTTCGACACCGAAGCCGCGTCGTCGCTCGCCGGCTTGCCGATCCTCATCGACGACACGCCGGGCATCTCGATCATGGAGCTGCGCACGAAGGCGCGGCGCGCGAGCTCTCATGACCGGCTCGAGGTGATCGTCGTCGACTACATCCAGCTCATGCGCACCGGCGAGCACGAGGAGAACCGCGTCCAAGAGATCGCGACGATCACGAAGAATCTCAAGTCGCTCGCGCGCGAGCTCAACGTCGTGGTCATCGGCCTCTCGCAGCTTTCGCGCGCCGCGGGTGACTCTGGCGTCGAGCCGAAGCTGTCCACGCTTCGTGAATCGGGCAGCATCGAGCAAGACTCAGACGTCGTCCTGATGCTCTGGCGCGATAAAGAGGACACCGCCGCGGGCGCGCCGAAACTCATCCACGGCAGCATCGCGAAGAACCGCAACGGCCCGACCGGCATCTTTTCGCTCCTGTTCGCCGCCGAGCAGGCGAAGTTCTTCAGCAAGGCCGCCGACGATCAGATGCCCGTATGACGGTCGACTACGGACTCGCGCGCAGCACGCCGAAACCGCCGCCGGAGAACCCCGAGGCCGAGGCGTCGCTGCTCGGCGCGGTCCTCATCGATCCCGCGGTCTACGAGGACGTCGTCCGCGGACGCATCGCGCCGGCGTCGCTGTCGCGCGAGCAGCATCGACTCATCCTCGGCGCGGTCGAGCGGGTCGCGGAACGCGGCGAGGCCCTCGGCTTCCAGACGGTGCAGGCCGAGCTCGCGGCGCGCAGCGAGCTCGACGAGGTCGGCGGTGCGCAGTTCCTGGTCGGTCTCATGCAGAACGTCCCGACGGTCGCGCACGCGGAGTCGTACGCGTCGATCGTCGAGCGCACCGCGCTCCTGCGCCGCCTCATACAGGCCGCGAACGAGATCGCCCACCTGGCACTCACGCGCGAGGACGCCGAGAGCGCCGTCGCCGACGCGCAGGAGCTCCTCTTCGCGGTGAGCGAGTCGAGCCTGCACCGCGACGTCGTTCCCCTCGAGATCGCGCTGCGACGCTTCGCCGACCAGATCACGGCTCGTGGCGACGACCAGCGTCAGGGTGTGCCGACCGGCTTCGAGCACCTCGACGGCAAGACCGGAGGATTCCAACCGTCCGACCTCATCATCATCGGCGGCCGCCCGGGTCTCGGAAAGACGAGCCTCGCGCTGAACATCGTGTGGCATGCGGCGGTCGCCGCGCACAAGACGTGTGCGGTGTTCTCGCTCGAGATGACCGAGCTCCAGGTCGTGCAGCGCCTCATCTCCATGACCGCGGAGATCGACGGAAACCGCATGCGTCGTGGCCGGCTCTCGGAGCGCGAGTTCGAGTCGATCAACTCCGCGTCGAACCAGCTGCAGCGCGCGCCGATCTTCATCGAGGAGTCGAGTCGCCTCACCGTGACGGACATCCTCGCGAAGTCACGACGGCTCCAGGCCGACCGCGGCCTCGATCTCGTGGTCGTCGACTACCTGCAGCTCATCGAGGGAGCAGGTGGCAACGAGGGTCGCGTGCAAGAAGTGGCTGTCATCACGAGAGCGCTCAAGTCGATCGCACGCGAATTGGAGGTTCCCCTCGTTGCGCTCTCGCAGCTCTCGCGCCAAATCGAGACACGTGGCACCGAGCCAATGCTCTCTGACCTGCGCGAGTGCGTCTCGGGAGATTCACGTGTCATCGACGCGGAAACCGGACGCTGGGTCGAAGTGCGCTCGCTGCGGCCTGGTAAGCGAATCGTCGCCATGACACCTGACCAAAAACTTGAGGCGCACGAGCTCACAGACGTTTGGTCAACTGGCGTCAAACCCGTCTACCGGCTGCGGACACAGACCGGACGTGAGATTCGCGCGACAGGGAATCACCCATTCCTCACCGGGGGTGGGTGGCGGTCCCTGGCGTCGCTGCAAGTCGGTGATGTGATCGCGACTGCGCGCAGCCTACCGACACACGGACAGGAGAGACCCGAGCGCGCGGATCGCTGTCGGCTGCTCGGTTACATCGCCGGCGACGGTACGTATCAGCGACACCGCGCGGTTGGATTCATTTCGAGCGACGACGACACGTTTTGGGATGTCCTCGAGATCGTGCAGCGTGAGTGGCCGGACGTGCAACCGCGATTCAAGAAAATCGGCACGAACTATCGCGAGGCCGACTTCGTCCGGCTGTACGCGAACGGATACGGTCGACCTTACGGTAACCCGATGCGGGAATGGCTCCGAGACATCGGCGTCTTCGCGCAGGAGGACAGCACGAAGCGCGTCGCGGAATGGGTCTTTGAAGCGGGGGGCATCGGCGCCGCGAACTTTCTCGCGGGGTACCTCGCATCCGATGGGTGCGTGAAGAGCAACACGGACCGTAGATGGAGTGTTCAGTTCGACAGTGTGAGTCGAGCGTTGCTCCTCGACGTAAAGAATTTGCTCTTGCGACTCGGGCTCATGTCTTCGATCGGACAGGGGCTATGGAACACGAAGAGCACGATGCCGATCTACCGGTTGACCCTAGCCCAGGCGTCGAGCAATCTCCGTCAGTTTGCCGAGGTAGTCGGCGTGGTCGGAAGAAAACGCCAGTTGCTGGACGCGATGGTCGATGAGCTGCCTATGAATGAGACCAATCCGGGCTTACTCGCTCTTCCGCGTGAGCTGAGTTCGCATCTTCGCTCTCTTGAGGTCGGTTGGAAAGACCAGCACAAGATGATGCGCCGAGGCACCGCGCTTCAGTACGCGGACAAGACTGGTAACGAAGTGCTCCGTGAGTTCGCCGACAGTGATGTGATCTGGGAGCGGATCATCTCGATCGAGCCTGCCGGGACCGAGGAGGTGTACGACCTCCGCGTTCCCACCGCCGGTAGTTTTGTCGCGAACGGGATCGTGGTGCATAACAGCGGCGCCATTGAAGCCGACGCCGATCTCGTTCTCTTCCTCTGGCAGAAGGACCGCAAGGACCGCGACGAGAACGTTGTGCGTCTCAAGCTCGCGAAGCACCGCAACGGCCCGACCGGCGACTTCGACCTACATTTCCAGTCCGAGCTGACGCGCTTCCGCGATCTCGGCGAGACAAGGGGGGATATCTGATGAAGGTGCAGTTCGTCGCGGGGTTCGGCCCGATCGTCCGCGACCTCAAGGAGTCGGCGCGCTTCTACCGCGACGCGCTCGGCCTGCCGCTGCCTGAGGGCGACTACGTCGCCACGGACGACCTGCCAGGTGTGAAGCACTTCGGCCTCTGGGCGCTCGAGGAGGCGGCCGAATCATGCTTCGGCAAACGCGAATGGCCAAAGGACGTCCCGGTGCCGCAGGGCGGCATCGAGTTCGACGTCGACGACGTCGCCGCCGCGGCGGGGGAGCTTCGCGCGCGGGGCTACCAGCTTCTCGTCGGTCCGAAAGAGGAGCCGTGGGGCCAGACGGTCGCGCGACTCCTGAGTCCGGAAGGGCTGCTCGTCGGACTCACGTTCACGCCCTGGATGCGCGAGCCGAAGAAGGACGGTTCGAGGTAGACCAAACTACGCAACATGAGCACCGAGCAGGCGTTCTTGCTCCTGGGTGTGATGTTCCTTATCGCGGCTGCGATGCTGTGGTGGACCCAGTGGCGCAGGCCCTGACGCGAAGGACCTAGCGCGCCGGTTCGATCGCGACCGTGACGTTCGCTCGAACGTCGGTCAGCAGACGGATCTCGACCTGGTGCACGCCGAGGGCCTTGAGCGGCTCGAGCAGATGGACCTTCGTCCTGTCGACATCCACCTTCTGTTCGCGCCGCAGCGCCTCCGCGATGTCCTTGCTCGTCACGGAGCCGAACGTCTTGCCCTGGTCTCCCGCCTTTAGGCGGAACACGAGCGTCGTTTCGGACAGGCGCTTCGCGAGCTCCTCCGCCTCGGCGTGCGCGCGGTCCTGCTTCGCCTGCTTGGCGTCGCGCGCCCGTGCCAGCACCTTCATCTCACCGGCGGTCGCCTCGATCGCGAGGCCGCGTGGCAGGAGGAAGTTCTGCGCGTACCCGTCGGCGACGTCCTTGACGTCACCGGGGCGGCCGAGTCCGGCCACCTCGCGCTTCAGGATGACGCGCACTAGCTCGCGCTAGCTGCTGGGCTGAGTGGTCTCCGCAAGCGAGCCGTCCTGCTCGCTCTTTCGGAGCTCCATCTCCCATGCGAGGACCGATGCGGCGACGGCGACGACGCCCATGACCGTCAACGCGCCGATGATCGCGAGCAGCGCCTCTATGACGTCGAACACACTGCCCGAGTCCCGGTCGCTCATGAGTTATCTCCTTCGCGGTCGCGTGACAAGATCCGGTCCAATGTAGCGCGAAGCTCGGTTGCTCGGCCGGACAGCATGCCCTGGGCGCGTTCGAGGTCGTGCTTCAGCTCGTCGTCGTTCCGTGCGATGCGGCCCATGTGTTCCTCGACGACGTCCTTCGGCGCGTTCCGGATGAAGAAGTCGAGCCCGAAGATCAGAACGCCCAGATCGTCGAGCTGGCCGAGCACCGGGATGAAGTCCGGAATGATGTCGATCGGGAAGACGAGATAGCCGGCGATCGCGCCAAGCACCAGCTTCTGTTGCGTCGGAACGCGGGGGTCGCGCGCGAGAGCCCACACGAGGCGCGCGTACGCGGGCATCTTGCGCATCATCTCGATCGCCTCTTTTGGGTCGCGGGGCGGACGGAATGGTCTAGCCATGCACCTCTCCCTGCGGGAATCGTGCCCGCAGCGCTGCGACGGCCGCGGAGAGCGCCGCATCTCGCTCCGCGGCCCAGAACGAGACCATGTAACGTGCCTTGCCGCCGGAGACACTCCGCAGCTCGACGCTCGGCGGCGGCTCCTTCGCGACCTGCGAAGCCTCGCGAAGCGCGTTCCGGATGTCGTCGGCCGCGATCGGCTTGTCCCCATCATCGACCACGAGCCACAGGCTTGCGCGCCGGGTCGGGAAGCGTGTCAGGTTGACGACCGACCCGGTCATGAACGTGCCATTCGGCACGATGACCTGCTGGGCATCCGGCGTTCGGAGCAGCGTCGTCCGGAACGTGATCTCTTCGACGACGCCGCTATATCCGGTCACCTCGATCGTGTCGCCGATCCGGAACGGTCGCTCGACGAGCACCCAGATGCCGGCCAGGAAGTTCTTGAGGATGTCCTGGAGCGAGAGCCCGAGCACGATGCCGACGACGCTGAACGAGCCCAGGATCCAGCCGAACGCATCTCGCGTGTAGATGGCCAGAACGATCATCAGACCGAAAACGAAGACGGCGACCTGCGCCAAATTGCCGAGCAGGATCGTGACGTTGGCCTGTGCCCGTCCCCGCGTGAGGGCCCGCATCGTGGTCCGGCGCACGACGCGCGCCAACAGCAGGGTGACTACGACGACGAGAAGAGCCCAGAACGTGCGGCTCGCGTAGTCAAAGACGACTGCTGGGTCGAGTGGCACCCGCGGAGAATACGGTCGTCTGGCTGGCGGGCCGATGGGCAACAAGCTGCCCTCCCGTGCGTCTAGCCCCCGCCAGCCGCCTCTCTGGCTGTATTTGACAGGTGAACAGATGTTCGGTATGGTGCTGACGTGACCAAGCAAGACCAGCAGAGAGCGGAACGAATACTCGCTTTCATCAGGGAGCGCATCGCGGAGCGTGGCTACCCGCCGACAGTGCGCGAGATCGCCGAGGCCGTCGGGCTCGCCTCGACGTCGGCGGTCCATCACCACCTCACCAAGCTGGAAAAGGAAGGCCGTCTCACGAAGGACGCCACCCGCTCGCGTGCGCTGGCGATCCCCGGTGCGTTCGGCGGCCGCGTGGTCTCCGCGCCGATCATCGGAGAGATCGCCGCCGGTGAGCCCATCTACGCGCTCGAGGACAAGACGGAGACGATGTCCATCCCCGGCGAGCTCGCCGGGCGCGGTCGCGACACCTTCGTCCTGCGCGTCCGCGGGAAATCGATGATCGACGACCACATCGATGACGGCGACTTCGTCGTCGTCCAGCAGCAGAACACCGCCCGGGACGGCGACATCATCGTCGCGCTGCTCGAAGACAACCGCGCGACGCTGAAGCGCTTCTTCAAAGAGAAGGATCGCGTGCGGCTGCAGCCGGCCAACGGCACGATGCAGCCGATCTACACGCGCGACATCCAGATCCAAGGCAAAGTGATCGGTGTGATCCGCCGGCTGGCATAACCTCCGGCGATGCCCGCAAAGACCGACCTTCCCGTTCTCACGCTCCGCGAGCTGAACCGCGCGCTTCTTGCGCGGCAGATGCTGCTCACACGACAGCGCACCGGCGCGGTCGACGCGATCGAGCGTCTCGCGTGTCTGCAGGGCCAGTGGGCGCCGTCGCCGTACGTTGCGCTCTGGTCGCGTCTCGCGGGATTCAAGCGCGACGATCTCACCCGCCCGATCGACAAAGGTCTGGTGATCAAGGCGACGCTCATGCGCGCGACGCTCCACCTCGTCAGCGCCAAGGAGTACGCCGCGTACGCGCTGGCGACGCTCGACGGGCGCTTCGCAGCCTGGCGGCCGCCGGGCGGACCCGATCTCGCCGCGCTCAAGGACATCCATGACAAAGTGTTCAAGTTCGCGGCGAAGCCGCGAACGCGCGAGGAGATCCGCGAGTTCATCTCGCGCGACGCGCCGCGGGACGAGCGCCTTCGCAACTGGTACCTCTTCGCAGCGGTCACGGCGAGCGGGATCATCTGGGAGAAGAACGGCGCGCACTGGGAGCACCGGCAGCTCGCGCGCTTCGTCGCGCCGCCGGCGCGGCTGCGCAAGGCGCCGAAGCCCGATGCGGCATTCGATGTCGTAGCGCGCCGGTATCTCGGGGCGTTCGGGCCCGCAACGGTGGGCGATCTCGCGAACTGGAGCGGTTGCCGCGTGCCGCCGCTCCGCGCGGCGATCGAGCGCATCAAGGACGTGCGCCGCTTCCGCGACGAGCGCGGTCGCGAGCTATTCGATCTCGCGAAGGCACCGCGCCCACCGGCCGACACCGTCGCGCCCGCGCGGTTCCTCGCGCGCTTCGATGCCGCGATCCTCGGCCACGACGCCGCAGAGCGGACGCGCATCCTGCCCGCGGAGTACAAGAAGCAGGTGATCTTCTCCGCGGAGGTCTGGACGACGTTCCTCGTCGATGGCTTCGTCGCGGGTCGCTGGAAGATCGCCGGCACGCCGAAGCAGGCCGTTCTCGAGCTCCTGCCGTTCAAACGGATCGCGAAGAGCGACAAGGCGGCGCTGGTCGACGAAGGCGAGCGTCTGGTGCGCTTCTCCTACCCGCATTCGAAGACGCACGGGGTGAAGGCGTGAGCGCGCGCGTTGCCGCCGATTCACCGGTCCTCACTCTGCGCGAGCTCAATCGCGCGGCGCTCGCTCGCCAGATGCTGCTGAAGCGCGAGTCGGTCCCCATCGTGAGCGCGGTCGAGCGCCTCGCGGCGCTGCAGGCGCAGTGGGCACCTTCGCCGTACATCGCGCTCTGGTCGCGGCTGAAGGATTTCGATCGGGCGAGCCTGTGGAACGCGATCGAGAAGAAGCGCACCGTGATCCGCGCGCGCCTCATGCGCGGGACGCTGCATCTCGTCAGCGCACGCGACTTCTACGCCTACGCGGTCGCGACACAGGACCTCCAGCGCGGCGCATGGAATCGACTCCAGGTCGGCCAGGGCGTCGATCCGAAGGCGGTCGCCAAGCTCGCCGTCGCGTTCGCGCGCGAACCGCGAGCAAAGGAGGACGTCGTCGCGCACCTCACCGAGAACCTTGGGTCCTTCGGCGGCCCGTACAAGTGGCTCATCTGGCGCTTCGTGAGCGCGCACGCCGATCTCGTGTCGGCTCCGCCAGGTGGGCATTGGGCATACGGAGGCACGGACGCGCCCTATGTCGCGGCGCGGCACTGGATCGCCAGCGGTTCCCGGCCGTCCGAAGAGGACGCGATCCGCCTGCTCATCACGAGGTATCTCGGTGCGTTCGGGCCGGCCAGCCTCGCGGACATCGCGCAGTTCGCGGGGCAGGCGCCACCCCGCATCCGCCCGGTGCTCGAGCAGCTCGTGCCCACCCTACGACGGTTCACCGACGAACAGGGTCGGGCGCTGTTCGACCTGCCGCGCGCGCCGCGGCCCGACGCGGACACGAAGGCGCCGGTCCGGTTCCTCCCGCGCTACGACGAGCTGCTCATCGGCTACAAACATCGCGACCGCGTGATCGCCGCCAAGCATCGCGCCACCATCTACACGAAGAACGCACTGATCGAGGCCGTCTTTCTCATCGACGGCGTGGCCGCCGGTACCTGGGCACTCGTGACAACGAGGACCGACGCCGTTCTGAACATCCGTCCCTTCGGCGCCCTGCCGCGCGCGATCCGAGCGGCAGCGATCGAAGAGGGCGAAGCGCTCGCGCGATTCATCGCGTCGGACGCGAAGACACACGGCGCCAGGGTCCTCGGATGAACCTCGCAGTCACGGAGCGCCGCGCGATCCTCCACTGCGATCTCGACGCGTTCTACGCCTCGGTCGAGCAGCGCGATCATCCCGAGTACCGCGGCAAGCCCGTGATCGTCGGCGGCGGACCCGGCGACCGCGGCGTCGTCGCCGCGGCGTCCTATGAAGCCCGCGCGTTCGGCGTCCACTCGGCGATGCCGCTCCAGACCGCTGGTCGACTATGCCCAGATGGCATCTTCGTTCCCGGGGATGGCCAAAAGTACGAAGAGGCGTCCGATGCCGTCATGGCGCTCTTCGCCGAGCGAACGCCGCTCGTCGAGCCGATCTCGCTCGACGAGGCGTTCCTCGATGTGACCGCGACCGAGCATTTGTTCGGCGGCGCGGAGAACATCGCGCGCGAGCTCAAGAGAGATGTGCGAGACCAGCTCGGCCTCGTGCTGTCGGTGGGCGTTGCGACGAACAAGCTCTGCGCGAAGATCGGGTCGGATCTGCGAAAGCCCGACGGCTTGGTCATCGTGCCCGCCGGCGGCGAGGAGGCCTTCCTTGCGCCACTCGAGCTCGGTCGGCTCTGGGGCGTTGGGCCCAAGACGCGCGAAGTGCTCGAGAGCTGGGGACTCCGGACGATCGCCGACCTCGCCGCCATGGACGTGAGCGTCCTTGAGGCACGCATGGGCGAGCACGGCCGCCACATCTGGGAGCGCGCTCACGGCATCGACGAGGGCGTCGTCATCGGCGACGGCAGAACGCCGAAGTCGGTCGGGCATTCCCACACCTTCGATCGGAACACGCTCGACAGCGCGACGATCGAATCGATGCTCCTCAACCTCTCCGAGGGCGTCGGCCGACGTTTGCGCGCCTACCAGCTTCGCGGCCGCACGATCACGCTGCATCTGCGCGTCGCGCCGTTCGAGACACGCACACGGCAGCGCACGCTGGCCGAGCCGACGGACGACGATCTCAAGATCTTCGGCACCGCCCGTCAATTGCTACGCGACGCGCTCGCCGAGGATCGGCAGAGCGGCCGGACCAGTCCGGTGCGTCTGGTCGGCGTCACGGCATCCGGGATCGAGGTCGGACGGCAGCTCGGACTCTTCGATCACGTGCGCACGACCCGACTCAACGCCGCGCTCGATGCGGTGCGCGAGAGGTTCGGTGACAAATCGCTCGACCGAGCGAGCGCGCGACTCCGCGAACGGCGTCGCTTCTCGGACCGGAGGACGAAGAAAACGACATGAGATGTCGACGGCATGTGGATAACGTGCGTCGAACCTGTGGATGAACCTGTGGACAAGAACGTGGACGAAAACCCTTGTTGCTTCGTTAGAGGCTGCGGATGATGCGCGGGATCGCGCGACGGGGAGGAACGGGTGCCAGACGACAAGATCGCCCAGGTCGCGATCGATTTCATCGCCTTCTGCTTCGAGCGAAAAGGAGCCGACTGGCCGGTCTTGTATGACGAGATGTGTTTCGTCGCCGGCAAGCGTCTCTACCGAGGGCTCGGATACGAAGAGCTCAGGGAAGCGGGTCTCGATTTCACACTCGCGGGGCTCGCAAGGACGAGCCGATTGACGAATGAAGTGACGAAACGTCTTCGGCAAGGGGCCCTGGCGGCGAGCTAGCGGCTGACATAGGCCACACCGGCAGAGGCGGCGAGTGAAAGGAAGCGCACTCGCCGCCTCTTTTTTCGTCTCTGTCAGAATGGTGAGGCGCGAGGGGAGCACAAAACGCTTTCGCAGCGCATGGTCCCGTGGTGCAGCGGCCTAGCATACGTCCCTGTCAAGGACGAGATCGCCGGTTCGAATCCGGTCGGGACCGCAGCGGTAGACACGTGTGAGCGGGAGTGATCCCGAGCTATCCGCCGAGTTCACTCACACATGTTGGTCCGTCGTCAGTTGAATCTCACGCTGACGGTCAACGCCGAGCAAGCATTCACGTCGCACCGCCGGTCTTCTTCGCGCTCGCCTAAGGTCGTTGCGGCTGGGGCTGCTGGGGCGTGCCAGGGCCCTGCTGACCCGGCGCGATCACTGGGCCACCGCGGTACGCCGGTCCGGCACCGGGCGGGATGAGCACCGCTCCGATGACGAGAACCGCAGCTAGCGCGATGCCAGTCGCCCCAGCGACCAGGCCGACCGTCCTCCGTCCCTCAGCTGCCGAGCCGGGCACCACCGTCGCGACCAGCCAGGTGATCCCGCTCGCCGCGAACGTGAGCATCAGGACCAGCGCCAGCGCACCAAGGAAACCGTAGCCGAGCATCAGACCCAACATCACTCGTACCTCCCGCCCCCGGCCACTCACTCACGATGTCCGCGATGGCACCGCCAAGTATCTGCGGATCACGGGACGCGTCGTCGAGGATCGCCAAGGAGCGTTCCCCGCGGCCGTGTCTGGGCCGTCAGGTCGGAGAACGCCCTCACGGCATCAGCTTCGCGACGGCATGCGTGCGGCCGAGCTCGAGGGCGCCATGAACTGGAAATAGGCAAAAGCGAGCCCGAGCACAAGGTAGAGCGCGACGGTCGACCAGCCCAGGGCGTTCGCCACGCCCGCGAGCTGACCGAGTAGCGCGACGACGAACCCGGCAGCATCGCCGACAAGGTTGCCGAGGACGACGAAGCGGCCCTCGTCCGGCGCGCTCCTCGCGGACCAGTTGATCACGCCGAGGCCGATGAGCGCAGCGCCGAAGAGCTGCGCGATGAGCGTGCCGGCCTTGTCGAGCGTGACACCGTACAGCGCGAGCAGCGGTCCGGACACGACCACGAAACCGACCCCGAATGCCACGGCAACGATCGCCGCGATCGCCAATAGCGCACTGAGCTTCACGGAAGTCCTCCCCCAGGTCCGGGCGGCTCCGCGTCCGAAACGCCGTGGCGCGCGTCCGCCCGACCCGGCGCAATCATCTCACCGCGAGCAAACCGGCCCTTGCGAGCGGCCGACCTGAATTGGACGTTCCGGCGAATCTTCATCGCTCTCGTCGTGGCAGCCGATCGTTGCCGCATGGCAGCTCGGCGCTGGCTGGATCGAGGCCTTCAACCGAGCGCCACTCTGATCGGGGGCAGTAGGGACGTCACTGGTAGCGGACCCCGCTCAACTCGATCCAGCCTCCCTCGTGCGTGTGCGCGGGATCGTGGTGGGTGAAATGGATCAGCCCGCCCTGGTCGTTCCACACGTACTCACCGTGAACCAACACGTCGGTACCTTGAAGGACCGGGGCGCGCTGTCCGACCGTCAGGTTGTTGTCCACGAGGACGGTTTGCGTCGAACCCGCGAGGCGAATGATGAAACGCTGATGCACGCCGGACGGACCGCTGTCGTCCGCGAGAACGCGCGTCACGACACCCTGGGCGGTGACCTCGACGGTCGAGCGTTTCTCGGCGTAATCGCGCTCGACTGCGGCGTTGTTGGGCGTTGCCGCAGGCATGCACGCCGGCGCGAGGAGCAGAAGGAGCAGGGCCGCTCTCATCGAGACCGGCCGCCGTCGATCGTGAGGACAACGCTCATGAGTCGGCCTTCCCTCTCATGCACCGATCCCAGTCTGGCGGTTCGTCCCTACCATCGGTCCATGACCGCTCTCGAGGTCGCCCGGGGATTCATCAACGCCGTGCGCGAGCGTGACGCGGATGTTGCCGCCGAGCTTTGTTCGGAGACCGTCGAAGTCCTTCTGCCTGGCGCGGACGAGCCTCTGCGCGGCAGGGAAGGTGTGCGGCAGATGATCCGCATGGCGCCGCAGTTCCTTCAGAGCATGCGCGACGAGGAAGAGCGCGACGGCGAGGTGCGTATCACCACTTTGACCCGCGCCCCCGGCGTGTTCGCGAACTACACGACGTGGGTCTTCGTCATGACCGGCGGGAAGATCGACCGTCTGTCCTTCGAGCTGCGCGGCGCGAACTGATGCGGCCGCATCGCTAGTTCCGCTCGCGGCTCCCGGCCAGCTGCGCTTCTCTTTCGACATCGCTCACCGGCCGCGCCTGCAGGTTGCCGTGCTGCGGAACCGCGCTCCGGGTCGCCGCGGCCACGACCGCGGACGTTGCGCAAGGCCGTGCGCGGGTGCAGAGTCTCGCCCGGCACCCTGGGGAGGAAGGTCATGGCAGCCACACAGGTCGTCACCACTCGTGCGCGCACGCGGATCATTTCCGAGACCGCGCTTCTCTTCGCGACGCTCGCCGCCTACGCGCTGTGGCAGCTCGGTGGGCAGATCGACACCTGGTACCACGCGCATTACGGATTCGAGATCGAGTCCTTCGTCACGTGGCCGCACGCACTGCTGTACGCGGGCTGGATCGCGGGCTCGACGCCTGCGGTGCTCTATCTGATCGAGAGTCGCTCGCTTGGCGCGCCGCGCGATACGCTGCTTCCGCCCGGGTATCCGCTCGTGATACTCGGCGCTGCCGGGTTCGGCGTCGGCGGCGTCCTCGACCTCGCGTGGCACAACCGATTCGGATTCGAGGTCGGCCACGAGGCTCTCGTCAGCCCGACACACCTGGTGCTCATCTACTCGTCGGGCGTCGGCGCCACCGGTCTGCTGTGGGCCGCGGTGGCCTGGCGGCGCAGGGCTGGGGCCGTCACGACCGGAGCCGGGAACATGGCGATCGCCATGACCCTCGGGCTCCTGCTGAAGGTCCTGCTCTTCGCGTTCCTCTACAGCCTGCCGTTCTCGACGGATTACGCGTCCGAAGGCGCGATGGCAAGGAATCTCTTCGGATTCGCCGGCATCGGTGCATGGAGCGACATGACCGCGCAGGTCGCGGGCACGACGGGGATCATCCTTTACGGGATCCTCGTCGCGCTGTTCGTGACCGTTCCCCTGCGACGCCTCCGACTT